>JAQWSQ010000057.1 GCA_029243145.1 Planctomycetaceae bacterium
GAGCGATTTCCGACGTTGTGAGGCCTTCATCAGCAGCGGAGAGGACTTCCAAGCGACGTTCTTTGGAATAGGACATGGCGACTCCTTTCATGAGGTGATCGAGTTCTTCCTACTCTACCTATTCCTCCTGGATGGCGCTACGCTTATCTTTCATGCGCTCTAATGGGTTACGGATTTCTTGAAGCCGTTTATCAGGAATGTCTGTGTCTGGAATTTGCGGATAGGCGAATCTCTTTTACGCCTCAAGCTCCACTTGATTTGATGTATAAACAGAAGTCGCTTTCATTGAAATATATTCCAGACTTTATTTGTTACGACTCGATTATTGTCGAACTCAAGTCGGTGCGCGAAATATCGAATGCTCGCCGCGCACAGATTTATAATTACTTGAGAGCCACAGGGTACAAATTGGGGCTGCTCGTGAACTTTGGTAGCCATCCAAAACTCGAATACGAACGCATTGTTCTCTGAAAAGTATTCGTGTTATTCGTTTGATTCGTGGTCCCATAGAAGATGAACCAGGAAGAAAATAAACCACGAATGACTCGAACTACACGAATCGCTGTCGCATGTGTTGAGTGGCTGAAACAAACCGCCGGGAACCACCAGTGCAATCAAACAACAGCAGACAGTTTATTGATGGTCGCTTTCCCACATTTTTCATTCGTACTATTCGGCATATTCGTGGTCCAACATTTCTCCTCGTTCGCGACGCAGAAACTCTTCACGCTGTTTGAACTTTCGTAAGACCACGAAGACTTCGATCAGCTCCACCGTAGCCGCGAAGCCGAGAAACCAAGGCAAGACATCATAAAACCATGGGCCTTCTGCCATGATGATACGGCCGAGCCAAGTGCCGGGTCCAAAGATGGTGTTGTAAGAAACGGCAACCATGCCGAGCAACAGAAATCCACCGGCCGAGAGAAACAGGTAAACCCGTTTGCTAATGAGCATGCTGTCAAAAAAGACTTTGATCTGTACGGGCTGAGACATCTATGGCTCCTCTTTCAACTGATATTGAAGCCAACTCCATTTAATGCGAACAACCGCCTCCGCCCGATCCACAACCCCCGCCACCTGATCCGCAACCGCCACCACCAGATTCAATAGTGACGAGACCTTCTGCATCCACTGGCTGGACTTCGATAATTCCCAGTCCTTCCGCGGCAGCCTGCAGAGCCAATTTAGTGCTGTCAGGTCCGCGGTCACACAGGACGTACAAAATCTTTTTAGCACCGTCGAGAGTTTTTTCCAGATCGAGAAGTTGTAACTCCAGGTTCCATTTGGAAATCCGTTCTTCCCATTCGCGACACTCTTGGGTGCAGGCAGATTTCAAATCCACTGCGATACGTAGGTCATCAGCGGTAGCCAGCCTCAGCACTTCGGTTTCAAGCTCGGTATCGTCTGCTGCTGTGATTTCTTCGAGAACTGTGCCCAGCATTTGACCTCGGTGACTGTTCACAACGACGGCTTGCCCTCGTTCGGGAGTTGCGGCAAGCGACCATTGGAACCGGGCGACTTCAGGAATGGCACCGTAACGGACGAGGACGATTGTTTGGTTGGTGGTGGTAGAAATCATAATAATCACCGTTTCTCAAAACACTGCTAGTCAAGCTAGCAGTGGCACACTAACAGTTCGCCGTGCAGGAATATTCCCTGCGATTGAATGACTCACATCAAAATATCTTTCACGATGTTACCATGCACGTCGGTCAAACGGAAATCCCGTCCCTGATATCGATAGGTGAGACGTTCGTGGTCGATGCCCAGTTGGTGGAGAATTGTGGCATTCAAGTCGTGAATGTGGACCGGGTTTTCGGTGATGTTATAGCTGAAATCGTCAGTTTGACCGTAAGTCATGCCCGGTTTGATACCGCCGCCGGCTGCCCACATGGTGAAGCAACGCGGATGATGGTCGCGTCCGTAATTTTCTCGTGACAAACCACCCTGACAGTAAATTGTGCGGCCAAACTCCCCACCCCACAAAACCAGCGTGTCGTCGAGCATACCTCGTTCTTTGAGATCTTTCAGGAGGGCGGCTCCTCCTTGATCGACATCGCGACATTGATTGGCGATGTCTTTGGGCAAACCGCCGTGCTGATCCCAACCGCGAATGAAGATTTGGACAAAACGGACATCCCGTTCGACCATGCGTCGTGCCAACAAGCAACTCGCGGCAAATGTTCCCGGCGTGGTGACTTCGGGGCCATACATATCGAGAACGTGTTTTGGTTCGTTCGAGATGTCGGTCAGATCAGGGACAGAGGATTGCATACGATACGCCATTTCGTACTGAGCAATACGCGTGTTGATCTCTGGATCACCCACTTCGGCGTACAATTTCTGATTGAGCTGCGAGAGTCCATCGAGCATTTGCCGTCGTGCCGTTGGGTCAACACCGGGCGGGTTCGACAGATAAAGAACAGGGTCTCCCTGAGATCGCAGCGAGACTCCTTGATATTTACTGGGCAGAAAACCGGCACCCCACAAACGATTGTAGAGAGCCTGCGCCGACTTCCGTCCGGTCCAAGTGGCCGTCAGAGCCACGAAGTCGGGAAGATCGCGATTCATGGTTCCCAATCCGTAGGACAACCATGCTCCCAAACTTGGGCGACCGGGTAACTGCGACCCCGTTTGTATATAGGTGATGGCCGGATCGTGATTGATGGCTTCCGTGTGCATCGATTTGATGAAACAAATATCGTCTGCAACGGAGGCCGTGTGAGGCAATAATTCGGAGACCCAAGCTCCCGATTTCCCATGCTGCTGAAATTTAAATCTCGACGGAGCAATTGGGAATCGTTTCTGCTTTGAGGTCATCGTTGTTAAGCGTTGGCCCTGCCGAATGCTGTCGGGTAAGTCCTTATCGTACCACTCGTCCATTTTGGGCTTGTGATCAAACAGATCAAGCTGCGATGGTGCCCCCGACATGAACAGGTAGATGACCCGTTTGGCTTTTGCGGGAAAATGAGGGGCATGCAGAATCCCCCCCGTTGGTTGGCCAGAATCTGCCACCGTTTGTTGTGGCCCCATCATCGATGCCAGAGCAGCACTGCCGACACTGACATTCATCGCCGACTTACCGAAGAAATGACGGCGGGTCATCAACTGTTTGTGTTCGAGAATAGGGTCCATGGTCATGATTCCGTGAGTCTTAGTGACTTAAAGATTGTCGATCATTTAGCATGCATCGGCGGTTGGAAGTGTCGTCAGCCTTTGGAAATTGTTTCGTCAAGGTTCAAAATCAGGTTAGCGATCATGGTCCAGGCCGCTTGCTGATGAACATCGAGAGATTCCTCACGCGGAGACTCACCCACGCTTAGCAACGCTTGCGCCTGATCGGGATTTTGAGTGTATTTCTCGCGATATGTTGTCAGCAGTTTCTGGATGACTTGCATTTCATTTTCATCCGGCATGCGTGAGGTTGCCGTCCGAAAGGCCCAGACAATCTTTTCTTGATCAGTATCGCCGGCTTCTGTCATGATGCGACGAGCGTATAACCGGGCTGCCTCCACAAACTGAATGTCATTCATCAACGCCAACGCTTGCATCGGCGTATTGGTTCTCTCGCGACGAACGGTACACGCTTCGCGAGAGGGTGCGTCGAAAATGGACATCGTGGGCGGAGGAGAAGTCCGTTTCCAAAACGTGTACATGCTGCGGCGATAGAGCGATTCACCATGGTCCTGCGTGAAATTTGCCGTGTTGCTGTCGGTATAACCGACCGCGTTCCACAAGCCTTTAGGTTGATACGGTTTGACGCTTTTTCCGCCGACACGTTCAATCAGCAAACCAGACAAGTAAAGGGCGTTATCGCGGACAATTTCTGCATCGAGACGAAATCGCGAACCACGAGCCAGTAATCGATTTTCGGGATCGATTATGTATTCCTGAGGATCAACGACACTGCTTTGGCGATACGCTCCCGACATCACAATCAGTTTTTGCATGGCTTTGATGTCCCAGCCTGATTCCCGAAACTCGACGGCCAGCCAGTCCAATAACTCAGGGTGAGAGGGCGACTCTCCTTGTGAGCCGAAATCTTCAGCGGTCTTCACAAGACCCGTCCCAAAAAACTTCTGCCAGTAACGATTCACGGTGACTCGTGATGTCAACGGGTGCTCGGCTGAAACTAACCAACGTGCCAATGATAAACGGTTTTTGGGAGCATCTTCTGGCAGTGGGGGCATGAACGCGGGGACATTCGGTTCCACCGGTCGGCTCTCATCCGGTTTTTCATACTCACCGCGAATTAATACATACGCTTGCCGTTTCTCTTTCATATCTTCCATGATCAGCGTTGACGGTATTTGTTGGTCGAGATCTTTTTTGCTCTTTTCTAATGCGGTAAGTTGTGTATTCAACGGCCCGAAGATCTCTTGAGAACCTTTGTAGACTTTCTCCAAGAAGTATTCTTTTAACTGTTTCTGTTGGGCTTCGTTGCGTTTTTCGGATTCGATGTTGATCAGGTTGGTGATGTTGCCCGGCAAGCCTTCTCCTTTAAGACCCCTTTGAACAGCATCCCAACGAGCCAGTGATTCAAATTGCATGCCGGCTTGTGGGGTGATGGTGTTGAGTCCGGCTTTGTCCCAATAAACGGTCCCGCCAAACTGGGTAAAGGCCCAACCATTCAATTTGGAACCTGCTTTCAAGCCGACTTTGGCAACGGGCACGTCTAATCGGGTCCACTTACCAAGAGCGGGCAGTTCGCCCATGTATTGTCTCGACGCTGTTCCCAACTCGCCCCAATCGATGGCATTCTTATCTCCCCAGACTGCCCGATGATTCCAACTACCATCGTTAAATTGCAGCATGATTTCCTGCGGCGGGTTCTCGGGATCGAGATAAACGTAGGCAAACAGCGTGTCGTCACCGCCAATGCTCAGTAACGGCTTGGCATCTGTGAAAAAGTGTTGGCTTAGACCTTCGGCAGTTCGAGTGGAGGCTGTCTTTCCTGAGAAGACCGGCCTCTGCTCGACCGAAACAAATTCCCAGGGAGTGTTGCCTTGTGGGTTGGCACCGTTGGGTAATTCGTCTTCAATCCAGACAAAATCTTCGCGGCTTAATTCTTGCGATGCCTCGGGAGTCGGATCGGTGTATTCAACAGCCAGCAATTTCTCTTTGATGTCTTTCTTCAATGCAGCAATTTGTGTGCTGTACTGCTCCATCTGTTGCTGTTGTTCCTGGGTGGGAACTTTCATAGTGGGAGGTGGTAAGAGTGCATTGCCGTCCATCGCTTTTTCTGTCAAAGAATAGTAATAAGCGAACATGGAATAGAAGTCGGTCATGGTGAAGGGGTCGTACTTATGGTCGTGGCACACGGCACACCCCATCGTCATTCCCATGAAGACGGTGCTCGTGGTCTCCACGCGGTCAACCGCGTATCGAACCAGATATTCTTGTGCGATCGAACCTCCCTCGCTGGTGGTCACATTGCAGCGGTTGAATCCCGTAGCAATTTTTTGATCGACGGTCGGATTCGGCAGCAGGTCGCCCGCCAATTGTTCGATGGTAAATTCATCGAACGGTTTATTGTTGTTAAAGGCATCGATTACCCATTCACGATACAACCAGATCGCTCGCTCGTTGTCCAAGTGTAAGCCGTGCGTATCACCGTAACGGGCCGCGTCCAGCCAGTATCGCGCCATATGTTCTCCGAACCGGGGAGAACTCAATAATCGATCAACGACTTTTTCATACGCATTGGGAGATTCGTCCTGCAAAAACGCATCAACTTCCTCAATCGTGGGTGGCAAACCAGTCAGATCCAATGTGACACGGCGGATGAGCGTCTCTTTTGATGCTTGTGGATTTGCCTCAAGCTGTGTCTGTTGCAACTTTTCGAGAATAAAATGATCGATGGGATTTCGGAGAAAGCCGGCACGATCCACGGTTGGTAATTCAGGGCGTGTCGGTGTGATGAATGACCAGTGTTTTTGATACTTGCCACCTTCGGAAATCCATTGCTTCAGAATTGCAATTTCCGCAGCCGTCAATTGCTTCTCAGACTCCGGTGGCGGCATTCGTGTGAATTCATCCTCTGAGAGAATTCGCTTGATCAATTCACTATCGCCCGGTTTGCCGGGAATAATAGCCGTCTCGCCGGACTCCAATTTCGCGAAGGCACTTGCCTGCTGATCGAGACGCAAGCCGGCTTGTCGTTGTTCGCCATCCGGGCCATGGCAGGTGAAGCACTTGTCGGACAGAATGCGCCGGACATCTCGGTTGTAATCAATCTCTTTTGCGTTTGCAGGGGATTCAGAAAAAGATCCGAAAGCGAGAAAACTAAAAACTGCAGAGTAGGCTACGAAACGACTCATGATCGATACGTCCTGATATCGGAATTGAACAAGTGAAATGTGATTGACAGGTGAGCCAATCAAGGTGGGTCTCATACTTAATTATAGCACACGAAAACTCCGATCAACAGACCTTGGTTTGTGGATCTGATACGTTTCAACGGGAACCTCTGTCTCGCAATTCTCGTGTTTTTAGGGTCAATATCAAAAATTCTCTTGAGACCTGATCGTCGTTTGCGTCTGCTAGGGTTTCTTGTAAATTCGATGCGCTCGATCATCCAATCTCCGACAGGAACCAATGATGTCTTCTATTTCTCGACGCGAAATGCTCATTTCTTCGACTGGAATGATGGTGGGAAGCTGGTTGAACGCTTCTCATCCTCAAGCGTCTGCGAGTGAGTCAAAGAAACTCCCGCCGTTTATTGACGTACATACTCATATTGGTACGACCTGGAACGGTAATAAAGAACTGACTGCCGATGATCTCTTGAAATGGATGGACGAGCACGGCATCGAGCGTTCCATTTTGTTACCGTTAGTCTCTCCTGAGTCCTCGAGCTTTCTGTTATTGACCGAGCCGGCTTTGCAAGCCGCCAAAGATCACCCCGATCGCTTCACGGCATTTTGCTCCATCGATCCTCGCACTTCGGTCCGTGGTGGAGTCAAAGGCTTTAAAGAGATTGTGCAATCGTATGTGGAGAGAGGCGCCAAAGGATTCGGCGAACATAAAGTCGGGTTGCCGTTTGACGATCCTCTGATGATGCAAATTTACGAAGTGTGTGAAGATGTGGGAATTCCACTGTTGTTCCATATGGATTCTCAACGCGGCATCGACGAACCGGGACTACCAAGACTCGAACATGCGCTCTCAACATTCTCTGAACTCGATTTCATCGGTCATGGCCCCGGTTGGTGGGCATCAATATCAGGGGACATCAAAACCAAGAAGGATCTTGGAACATACCCCAAAGGCAAAGTAGCTCCGGGCGGCGCTATTGACCGCTTGATGGGAAAGTACCCCAACATCTATGGAGATATGTCGGCAGGCAGCGGGAACAACGCCTTCGCCCGCGATCCCGATTTCGGACGCGAGTTTCTCATTCGTCGACAAGATCGCTTGATGTTTGGTACCGACTACCTTCAACCGGGTCAGGGGGTTCCTCAGTTCGAAACAATGGTCGATATGAAGTTGCCGTATGATGTGGAGGTCAAAATTCGCCGGAAGAATGCCGAGCGGGTGATTGATTTGTAAACACAAAAAAACCGGTGACTGATTTCAGTCACCGGTTCTCTCTGAAGGCATCAATTCGCACTTGATTTCAATGATATTGATCGTGTGTTGTTGTGCGTTGATATCCTTCTGGAAGTACATCCGTAACTGCCTACATCTAGGACACCGATTCTGAAAATATTTCCACAGAACATACGATGCTGCTTTAGCACTGGGGAAAAAGGAGTCACAATCGAGACGTAAAGATACTGACGCAACCCTTCTCTTCTTCTATCGTATGACCGCGGAACCCCCATCATCGTCCTTTCGCCCGGCAATCATTGTGGGAGCGTTCTGGACGTTGCTGTTCTCTTGGCTCTTCTATGATTCTGAACTTCAGAACTCTCCCTCCCTGACGCGCTGGGAATTCTGGCAGAATATCCCTTTTCTGTTGTTCGATCTGCTGCCTGGGTCGGGACAAGCGGGCGGGTTACCGACCGGTTGGTCATACTTCGCACCTCGACACTGGTTGATTCTGACCGCTGCGTTCATTGCCTGTGCTGCTTGGTCGATTGGTCGTCTGGCACTTCGTGGATTGAAGCTGACTGAAGTTAGTACGCGTCTGGAAAGATTTGTCCTCTCGCTGGCGATTGGTTATGCCGCTATATCGTTGCTGACACTTGGGCTGGGTCTCACCGGTTTGCTGAACGGTCTTCTGTTTCGCGTTCTTTTCGGTCTGGTCGTGCTCGTAGAACTGGGACTCACAGCGAAAACACTTGCGAAGAACGAGAATTCACACAAAGCCAAGATATCCGAGCCGTGGATTCTTCCCTACGAACTGATGATGCCTATAGCCGTCATTGGGACTTTCCTTGCTTGTATGTTGCTGGGCGCCTTGCTCCCGTCGATTGATTTCGACGTAAAGGAATACCACTTACAAGGTCCGAAAGAATGGTATCTTGCCGGGCAAATTACGTTTCTCGAACACAATGTCTATACGTCGTTTCCGTTTCTGACCGAGATGCTCAGCTTGACCGGCATGCTCCTGACAGGCGACTGGTTCTTTGGCGCGTTGGTCGGAAAAACGGTGTTGATGACATTTGCTCCGCTGACAGCAGCGGCGATTTTCTGTCTCGCCAAACGCTGGTTTTCCGCAGCAGCCGGATGGTGGGCGGTCATTATATTCGTGACGACGCCGTGGGTTTATCGAGTTTCGATTATTGCTTACACCGAAGGCGCGTTGATGTGCTACCTGGCGGTGACTTTATTGGCGTTTGATTTGGCTCGAACTCAGTTTATCAATGTGCAATTCGCAAAAAAAATGTGGCTAGTGACGGGGTTTCTCGCTGGGTCGGCGATGGCGTGCAAATATCCCGGACTGATTTCGGTCGTCCTGCCGATGACAGTCGCAGCTTTGTTTGTGTGTGTGAAAAAATGGACAGCCGAGACAAAATCCGTTCCTGTCTTCAAATATGCAATGATGTTTATTGCCGGTGGAGCATTGGCAATCGGACCCTGGTTACTGAAGAACACGGCAGAAACAGGGAATCCCGTCTATCCACTGGCTTGGTCTGTCTTTGGAGGTGACGATTGGAACGCAGAGTTACAAGAAAAGTGGAAGGACGCCCATTCCCCTTCACATCATAGCCTGTCTGCTATTCCCCATGATCTTTGGAATGTCGTTTCCAAAAGTGATTACCAATCGGTTCTGTTATTTGCTTTTGCTCCCTTGGCATTCCTGGCAATTGATCGCCGAAAAGTGATTCTCTGGTTGTGGATTTATCTCTTATGGCTGTTCATATCCTGGTGGGTTTTCACACATCGGCTCGATCGGTTCTGGTTGCCCCTGATTCCCGTCGCTTGTCTGTTAGCAGGAGTCGGCGTTGATCAACTTTGGAAGAGTCGAGCGAAATGGCTGTCGTTCGTCATTGTTGCCATCGCGGTGGTCTTCAACCTTGGTCTGATTGTTTCCACTCGTACCGGTTTGAACTTTTATCTAGCCGACATCGAAACACTGGCGGAATCATCGATCATTCAACCTCCGGGAATTCTGACGATGAACCAGTCGCTGGACGCCCACGAAAAACTGCTTTCCGTGGGAGAAGCCAATGTCTTCGATGCCCGATTTCGGCTCGCTTACAATACGGTCTTCGATATCTCGTTGTTAGAGAAGTGGTGTACTTCCTCGGATGGAGAATGGCTGACCGAAACAGAAATTCGTAGCAACCTGGAATCGGCTGGTATCACTCATGTGTTGGTCAATTGGAGTGAAATCCTCCGGTATCGATTGACGTATCGATATACAGATTTCGTGATTCCCGAGTCTCTTGATCGACTCATCGACATGGGAATTCTCTCCACTCCCGAACCGCTGACGTTCAAATTCATCAAGAAAATGTCAGAAAATGAACAACGGGAAGTCGGTGAGAAACTCTCAGGCCGAGTGAAAGAGATACAGGGTGAATCGGGTTTGATCACCAATGAAGTTTATCGAGTCATTCCCTGATCGGGACTTGCCTACCCTTGCATGGCGAGTTCCAGAATCTCTTCTTGTGAAGCGGTTGTTACATCGCCGATCTCACCGGTCACTTTTCCGTTGTGCATCACCAGAATTCGATCCGACATGCCGAGCACTTCGGGAAGTTCGGACGAGATCATCAGAATACATTTTCCGGCAGCCACGAGATCGTTCATCAATTGATAAATTTCGTGTTTGGCTCCGACATCGATGCCGCGAGTTGGCTCGTCAAAAATTAAGACTTCACAATTTCGCGCCAACCACTTCGCCAGCACGACTTTTTGCTGATTCCCGCCCGAGAGATTACCGGCGAGTTGTTCCTGATGCGGTATTTTCACCTTCAGACGTTCGACATAGTTTCCAAATTCGGCGTCCTCTTGTTTGTTGTTGACGAATCCCGACGAAGAAAATTGATCGAGGTTCGGTAGGCCGAAGTTTTCACGGGCCGAATGTTTCAGGATCAAACCTTGAGTCTTTCGATCCTCGGTTAACAATCCCATGCGAGCGGCGATGGCATCGCGCGGATGTTTGATGTCGAGAGTTTGATCGGCGAGCTTAATTTCTCCTGAATCTCGTTGATCGGCTCCAAAAATAAGACGAACTGTTTCCGTACGTCCGGCTCCCATCAAACCCGTCAGTCCCAAAATTTCACCGCGACGAATGGTAAAGGAGACATCCCGAACCGTCTCGCCTCGCGACAGATTGCTCACTTCGAGCAATGGTTCCCCCAGTGTTACATTTCGGGGTGGAAACTCTTCCGTCAATTCTCGTCCGACCATCAAGGAGATTAACTTCTCTCTGTTCAATTCATCAATCGACGCAGAACCGACATGCGACCCATCTCGTAACACCGAAACGCGGTCGGCAATTTCAAAGATTTCTTCCAAGCGATGACTGATATAAATGAGACCCAGTCCTCGACTTTTTAAATCACGAATCACGTCAAACAATCGGTCGACTTCCGCATTTGTGAGTGCTGCAGATGGTTCATCAAGAACCAGAATCTTTGCGTCTTGAGACAAGGCTTTCGCAATCTCGACCACCTGTTGTTGAGAGATTGAAAGATCTCGACATAAGGATTCAGGGTCGATTTCGACCCCCATTTTCTCAAACAGTGAGCGAGCTTGAGCGGTTTCTGTGCGCCGTTTCACAAATCCTCGTGAGGTCGATTCTCTGCCCAGAAATAGATTCTCACGAACGGTGAGGGCGGGAATCAAATTGAATTCCTGATGAATGATCGAGACGCCGGCTTGTTGCGAATCGTGTGGAGTGTGGAAAATTGTTTCTTGTCCATCAATCAGGATGGTTCCACTGTTCGGTTGATGGGCGCCGCCGAGAACTTTCATCAAAGTGCTTTTGCCTGCACCGTTTTCTCCCAAGAGAGCGAGGACTTTTCCGTGATGAACTTGCAGATCGACGCCTGAAAGTGCCTTTACACCAGGAAACGTTTTTTCAATCCCTCGCATTTCGAGCAAGGGCGCTGAATTCTCTTGATCAGAAGCGATCATAAAAATGATTCCGATGATCAGGTGACGGGAATTGGTTCTGATCCACCTTGTGGTCGCTCGGGAGCGACTTCTGTCTCGGGAGCTTTTTCATCCGCAGAATTGAAGGTTTTTGCTTTTAATCGCCCAATGGCCAATTGTGATCGCATCACCAAGTTGAACAGCGTCGGTACTAGGAACAAAGTGAAAATTGTCGAAACCAGCAAGCCACCAAGGACGACACTTCCCAGTCCCCGATAAAGTTCACTTCCACTTCCTGGGAAGACGACCAGCGGCAACAATCCCAATACGGTTGTCGTGGTGGTCATAAAGATTGGTCGGATACGTGTGCGAACCGATTCCACGATGGCGAGAGTCGGCTCCATGTTCTCATC
>JAQWSQ010000062.1 GCA_029243145.1 Planctomycetaceae bacterium
GGTGGGGCCCTGACCCCATTCAAAACCGTTACCTCATTACCCAAACCGCGATAGAATTTTCAGAATCAAACAACCTTGGACATATTCTGTCCACCAAGAGCAGGGGTTATGCCTCTTCGGTAATGGTGAATGACTACGGTAGGCACGATCCAGTTCCTGGAAATCGGCGGATTGATGGCTTGTGTCACAGCTGACGAGTTCTTGACACTTGCGCATGAAAAAGCCATTGGTGAATGTTGCTCGGATTCGATTACCGGCAACTCAACCAGCCTGGTTTTGAGTGCCCCACCTTCGGGGTCTTGCGCGCTCAGGACACGCCCTCATGAGCGCGCAAGCCAAATCGCCGGTGGATCACACTGACTACACTCGACGGCGGGTATTTAGGTGACAAGCAAATGCCAGTAAACTCGATCTTTGTCGACCGATGTTCGTCTCTCAAACTGTGAACGCGTTTCCGCTTCTGGGGCTGAAGATCACCTGAGCTTGGGCCCAATGCGGTGTCCCATTCGAAACAGCACCCACGGGTTGATAATAGTCTTGATTGACGAGATGAGCTCTTGGGAAACGTGCGCTCAAACAACTGACCATTCTGCGGTTAAGGCACGAGTCACGCCGCGACGGTCGAGAATCCAACGTATTCTGCAACATGTTTCGGAGACAATTGGGGACTCGACGAAGTGAGGAGCAGATGCGGTCCGGCTGAGGTACACTGGGTCGATGAGTGACGTCACGAAAATCCTGTCGGCCATTGAGCAGGGCGATCAGCAGGCCTCTGCCGAGCTGTTGCCGCTAGTCTATCAGGAACTTCGCAAATTGGCGGCGGCGAAAATATCCACGGAGAAGCCCGGTCAGACGCTGCAAGCCACCGCCCTGGTTCATGAGGCCTATTTGCGATTGGTAGGCACGGATTCGCAGAACACCAACGAGTGGGAAGGGCGTGGGCATTTTTTTGCTGCAGCGGCGCGAGCCATGCAGCGAATTCTGGTTGACAACGCTCGACGAAAGAAACGCGTCAAAGCTGGCGGAGACCGAAATCGAGTTGATTTTTCCAGATTGCAACCGGAGGCCCCTGGACCCAACGTCGATCTGTTAGCGTTGGACGAAGCGTTGATAAAGCTTGAGCAACAAGACAAACGGAAAGCGGACCTGGTGCGGATGCGGTATTTTGCGGGACTGACAGTCGAGGAAGCCGCCAATGCGCTCGGCATTTCGTCCTCAACGGCCGACAACGACTGGGCTTATGCGAAGAATTGGCTGCGTCTTGAGATCAACTCCTGAGTCCGAAATCCTTCGATAATCAGGCGCCAGCACTTTTTTCTGGAATAATGGATTTGCGATTGGGTGATTGGTCTCCGAAAGTCGCATTGGATGTCGGTCCCGAAACAGTCACGAACAATTTGGAGCGTATTCCATGCCCTCGGCCCAACAATCCAATGAAGAAGTCATTTTCAATACGGCGCGGAAAATTGACTCCGTTGAGGCTCGGCAAGAGTATCTCGAACAAGTTTGCGCCGGAGATGCGTCACTTAGGGAGCGTGTCGACCACCTCTTGCAGTCGCAGGCCGATGAGTCGCAGTTTCTTGAGGCTCCTGCATTAGAACCGACGCAAGCGTGGGCACCGATTCACGAGCAACCCGGAGAGCGAATCGGGCGCTACAAGCTGTTGCAGCGAATCGGAGAAGGCGGCTTTGGCGTCGTTTATATGGCGGAGCAGGAGAAGCCGGTTCGCCGCAAAGTGGCACTGAAGATCATCAA
>JAQWSQ010000029.1 GCA_029243145.1 Planctomycetaceae bacterium
CCCAACCCTCGGTTCCGAAGGCAGGTCGTGATTGCTCTGTAAATCACATGTTCTCTTATAGAGCTTATCGAAGTTTATACCCAGAAACTTGAGTTGCAAGTGGTGGCAGTTCCATGCAACGATTCACAGTCGAATTAGGTACGAGCGTCGCATTGTTGGGTACAAACCCAAATTGATTTGCAGCAATCACTGGATCACGTAAGGGTGTATCGTAGGTAGAAGTAGACTTGGGGCAGTGACCCGCAAAAACATCATCGGGGAGCCGTGCTGCGGGTGTGCAGATTATCGGCGTTTGCACTTAGGAAATATGCTGTTCAGAGGTTGGATTGTTACTGGCTTCGCCCGGGTATCGTCACTTTGATTTGGTTTCTTGGTAGTGGGAGATTCAACGCCCTTGAACATCTGGAGCCCTGATCTGCTCGTACGATGCATACCCTTCTGACCCTTCCTACCCGAGAATCGGGTCTGTTGTGAGTTGGAACCTTCGTAGAGTTTTAACCTGGGTCTCGGGTCGGATGGGTACAAAGGGTAGGTGACTCGATTCACCCTCGTAATTACGAATTGCGGCACTCAACCGAAAATCGGAGTCCCGTTTCCTTGCTCTGAACCGTTCGCTGAAGGGACCACCCAATCGCACTTAATTTCGCAACCTCGGTAGGGGCAATCCGTACAAGTCGCATCCATTTCGCTTGGCATTTTATTTCGCAGGTCTGACGTCGTTGAAACAGTCTTTCATGTTATGGAGACCCTCGAAATCGAATTGCGTATGCGGAACCAAGAGATTTCTGTTCGAGCACGGTGAACGGGCACTCTCTGCAATTATGAATCGGAGCCCCGTTTCCTCACGGCTGAAGGGATGCTGTTAGAATTGCCGATTCTTCAAGTAAAGAGTAGATCGAGTGCAAGCACGTATTAGCAAGGCTCATGACGAATGAATCGCCAGTTTACCGTATACCGAAGAATCAAAACCGATCAACCGCCCGATGTTGTCTTTAACGCAGTTGAGCAGGCTTTGAAATTGACAGTCGGCGGTACTGTGGTTAGAAACGCGAATACGTTTACTGTCAACAACGGAACGAATAACCTTAATTTCGAATTCGTTGCCGAACTCAGGGCCCAAGTGGTTCTCACCCAGCCTGCGACTGACACGATCGACATGCATGGAACGATCACGTTGTCTCCCAATTCGTTTTTCTGGATCACGGGAATAACTGGATTCTTTTGTTTGGGGCTCCTCTGGGGATTCAATGTCCTCTACTTCGTTATAGATCCGCGATCCAACTATCAATTGGCTTTGGATCGCGTAGACTTGGGGCTTGGAAGTTCGCCGCCCATCGTGGGTCCCTACGGTGCATCCTGACTGCATAGGTTTATATTATGAAAGGCCCTTGAGGTGACATTTGGATTTCCTGCGTATCACACAGAGACATACCGTTTTGGTGAAGACGTGTCAGACGTCCGAAATCTTGCCATTCGTGCTCTAGATTCCCTGGCATGGCCTCTGTTGACACAAACGGATTCACGGCTCGAAGCTAAAACGGGAGTGTCGTTATTGTCCTTTGGCGAAAAGATCACGATCGATTTTCTTTCGGATTACGAGATCTCCGTTACGAGTAAATGTTCGATTCCCACGCAGTGTTTTGATTGGGGAAAGAATAGATCAAACGTGTCGCAACTTCTTTCCCAATGTCATTGGGTGATGGCAATAGGACCGCCTTTTGGTGCCTGACGCACCCGAATGGGAAAAGACAACCCGTGAGCCCTGTGTCTCGGGTCTTGCAGGCAGATCGACGTCAGGCACTGGCTTTCCAGGACTCTCAAGTCATACTGGAACCAACCTCCATGGCTGTGTTCGGGGGTGTTGCGGTCGTCGCTTTGGTCGCGGGAGGTAGGCGTCGCCGGCCAATTAACGCCGCTGTGCAAATGGAAGGGAAATCAATTTAGAACGTCCCACCCATCCGACCCTTGTTACCCGAGTTTCGGGTTCATCGCTAATTCGCATTCCTTATGGAATGAAACCCGGATTACGGGTAGCAAGGGTACGAAGGGTAAAGGCATGGAACCTAAGGATTGATTCCTTCGACGATCTCAAAGGCAGCGTCCTTTGCTTCCGTCTGATTGCGGAATCTTTTACGGAAACAAACACCGTTCGCATTTCTTTTCGCGACGTAGATGCCGTAGAGACCGTTCCTGACGAAGACCGTAATTACGAATTGGACACTCCCTATCCGAACGCATCGCCAGATGTTGCTCTGATTACTTTTGGATTGTGTCCAACGTACGGGATCCGTAAATCGTCGACGTCGTTCTTCACGATTCTTGAATACTCTTTCAGCCCCCTCCGCGTCGTATTGCTGGCAGAGCATTGCGGCACAGTCCTGTCCTGCAATGACAGTTTCGTATGATGCGATGTGATCGAGAACATGGATCCAACGAATCTTCCGATTGCAGAAATCGCACCGGAGTTCGTATTGGTTCATCGAAAAGGCATCAACGATTTCGCGGAACGCCCAATCCTGGGCCGGTAGCGTGGATTTATTTCGCATTACTTGGCCCTCCTTCCCTTCTTCGCATCTCGCTTTGCCTTCCGTTTAGCGGTCTTATTGCGATTTGATTCAGTGATCAACCGCAGGCCCTTCCATCCGTGCCTGCCCGCATGTGGACCGCTGGGCATCCTTGCCTTCGTGAATCCCCGGCTAGCAAGTGACTGGCCGAATCGTCTTTGGCTCACCACGCTCTCGGTCGCCGCGATGTATGCCTGGTAGAGCGGTGTCGCAGCGGTGATGAACGTCTGATCTGTTTCGCAGTGTTCATTAATGAATTGGCCTACTTCGTCCATCTCTTCCGCATACTGTTCCGTCGAAAGTTGGACGATCTCTGGTTCCTGCATGCCATTTTTTTGCCAGGCAAGACAGCCTTCAATGGCCCAGTTTAAAATGCCGGATAGCTCGCTGGAGAGCTTGTCGCCGAGCTGTCCGTCCTGTTCAGCCTTCGGAATAACGACATCGAACGGAATCAGCTTGATTCGCCGCCAGATACCATGGTCCGTGCCGTTTACTTGAGGTTTGTAATTCCCGGCAATCCAGACGTGGTGAGTCGGGGAGAACTCCCAGAAATCCTCTCTCATTCGGCGTGTTCGGATCTTGTCGCCACCGGTCATCTCCTTGACCAGGGATTCAGCTAGCCTCTTCCCGTCCTCGGTCTCGACGCACGCCACGAACCGTTTACGAAACAGGTCGGCCCGTTCCGTAGGATGAGATTCATTCCGCTTTACCATCAATAAGTCTGGCGTTGCTTTCATCGAATAGTTCGGACCGAGCAACCGGAAAACCGTCTCAATGAAAGTGCTCTTACCGTTCGCACCTGTTCCGAAGAGAAACGGCAGGACGTGTTCGGTCGTCAGGCCGGTTACGGAATACCCGATCAGTCTTTGCACGTAGCCGATCAACTCATTGTTGCCTTCGAAGATCCGATGCAAGAACGACTCCCAGTCCGGACAGTCGGCTTCTGGATCGAACGACACTGGGGATAGTTGGGTTATCAGGTCCTCGCGTCGATGTTCTCTGAGTTGCCCCGTCGTGAGATCAATCGTCCCGTTCTCGACATTGAGCAACGTTGGGTGCGTGTCGAGTGCCTCGGTCCTGATCTCGATTCCAGGCTCGCTCCGGGCCAGCTTGATCATGTTTCGAATGCCGTTGGCACTGTTGCTTTTCGTTGCGAACGTCGCCATCTTGCCAAGCTGTTCTTGGTCGGAACCGGCAATTTCTTTCCAGAGATCATTGGCGATAGATTTAGCGAGTGCTTCGAGCCGTATTGAATTGGGACACCATCGTTTGCCATCCCAGATCAACCACTTACCCCACGCGGCGACGTAGCGGATTCCATGCCTGTATTTGGCGACCAATCGTACTGCGTTTGCTGTGTCGGTTCTGCCGGAAGATCGCGTCAGCGGTTCGGCTGCTATGCCGGAAGCCGATAGTGCATCGTCGACCAGCGACCAGAAATCACTTGGGTTGTGAGTGACGAGAAAGTCGTCCACTCCCTGCTTCCGGTTCTCGGGCCCCGGTAGAAGATCGACAGAAAACACTCTTGCTCCAGCCACCGTCAGTGCCGTCACCAGTCGTTGTTGCGCGAGAGCAACATCTCGGCGAGTTCCTTCCTTTGCGTCCCAATCGAAGACGATGTAAACGACGCGACCGCCCCACTCGATCTGGGCGAGGTCGTCGATCAGTTCGTCGGTACCTTTCTTCTTCCAGGAATAGACGCCGCCTAGGCCAATCGCAGTGGCACCGATTTGTGAGAGTGCAAGTGCTTTCTTTTCACCCTCGGTGATGAAGATGCGACCCTCGTTTTCCCGCAGCTCACGCAGAGAACGGTGCGGAAAGAAGGCACGAACCGGAGAGCCCTTGGGTTGCAGGTATTTGACTTCCTTGCCTTTGCTGTCCCGGTAAGGCCGACGGGGACGAGTGCGAACGAACCCGTTCAACTCTCCATCGAGGTCTCGATACGGAAAAACCAAATCATCGTTTGTGGCCGTGTAGATTTGGTTCTCTCGAATCGTTTCGTCCGAGAGTCCGGACGAACGCAGGTGGGCGAGGTCAAATTCATCAACCTTCAGCTTGAGCGGTCGCTTCTTCTTGAGAGGCCTCCTTCGTGACGATGGTATCTTCTTTTTGATCCGCTTCGACTTCCGCTCACCAGCGATCTCTTTCTGTTTTCGTTTCATTAGTCTAAAATTCCAATAGAGTGACGTCGCCTAAGGCGACAGATGAAGGACCCCGTACAACGTGTGCGGGGTTCTTTCATGGACCGACGGGGAATCGAACCCCGTAGAGAAGTGACGAACCACTCCTAGCGACCACGCTCCGGCCCTATTTGGGGAGCGTGGCTAAATTCCGTCGGCTTTCAGTTCTGCCATCGCGGAATCGTGAGCGACTTTGGCTTGCCGATTCGTTTGGCTTGGGATCGGGTAGCGGTCGGCGGCTCTCGTATTTGCGTCGATGTACCGCTGAACGGCTTGAATCGACGTCAGGCGACGCCCACCGACGATCCACGACTCCAAGCGGAGTCCGTGTCGGTTCGGGCGTTGGCACCACCGAAGCACGGTGGAGAGATGAAGGCGTCGCCCAGTTACTTTCTGGACGGCTTCGACGAGTGGAATGAGTTCTTGCGTTGGCATCGGTTGCGATCTCCCGCACGAGTGATGAATCGTGCGGAGATGTTCGCAAATGATGCGGGCTAGCCACGGGCTACTAGCGGGCTAGGCGGGCTCTTAGGGATTTTTCTCGACAATCCGAGAAATGAGACGTGCTTCTGGTGCCGGCAGGGTCACTCTCCAGGGGATCTTGTGGGTTTTGAAATATCTGTTCGCTTTTGCCCTTAGTGACGGGATAGCGTACCCACTCGTATCGTGCTCGCGGTCACCGTAAACGGGTTTGGCTAGGTCTGTCCAATCGGCGATCTTACCTTCGCGGTTCCACAGGTAATTCACCATCCTCCAGGCGAGTTTATCCATTTCACTTTCGATCAACCTTCCTTCGTGCATCCAGGTGCATGGTGAGGTGGGGCCATCATTGCTCTCTGGCCGCTCGTAGTCATCCTCGGGGATCGACAATGTCTGATGGATTAAGCCCTCAATCCAAGACTGTTCGAGCAACACTTGCAATCTGATACGCTCGACTTCGCTTTTCGTTGCCGGTAGGCGAAGCGAGAATCTCTCCGACTGGCTCGATTCCTGATCAAACTCGTAGTAGACGATATCATCGATCCGACCGAGTGCGTCCTGTGCGAGACAAACAACGAGGTTTGCATAAGTTGGATACTGGTTTCCGTGGAAATCGATCGGTGTCCGATGCCTCTTTGCTGCTCGAAAAACAAAGTAGGACACGATCTCCTGATTCAATGACCACTGAACATGGTGAAGTGCATCAATGTTTGGTGAATACGCTAGCGGGTCGATAAACGAATCTGCATTTACGTGATCCAAATGTTCGATTTCCAGCAAAGCATCTGATAGTAAATCATAGAACTCGTGGATGGCTTGCGAGCCTTCAAGAATCTCCTCGGTGGTCGGCGATGACATTGTGTTCCCTCTGCTATTCAGTGATCGGTGATCAACACCCGCCACGGTGCAAAGGGACGGACCGTAGCGGGCGTCGATCATGGGATAGCTACTCCCTGCCGACGGTTTCACGTTAGCCGATCTTGCGGGCTACTTCGAGTGCCTTCTCTTTGTCACGTTCAGCATAGATTTGAGTGATGTTGGCGTTCGAGTGACCCAAGTAAATCTGGGCATGCTCCAAACCGAATTTATTTCGCACTTCCGTTCCCATCGTGTGCCGCAGTCGGTTAGGACTCCATCGATGCTCAGACCGCCATTTCCGTAGCTCTTCTCCCTCCAGGGATTCCGGGGGCAGGAAGGCTTTGTCGCACGCGTAATGGATTGCACGGCGGTAGGAGGCTGTGTCATATGATTCTGACGGTCGCTTCCGGGACCGCTCACTCTTCAAGCCCCCGCTTCGTTTCCCTGATCGGTTCCCGCAGGACAGTGGCGTCACCCTCTCTGCGGATGCTTTCTCCCGACGTTGCCTGACTGCATCACATGGGCGAAACAGGTGCTCATATTCGCCACGCAGTAGGTAGGGCGTGAGGATTTCCTGAGCCCGAGGGCCGATGTAGAGATTTCGGTCTCGTTCGTGGTGCGCCGTCTTGTGTTCATCAAGTCGAGCGACCCAGACATCACCGGAGCGGTCGATCATGGCGGGCGTGAGCTTGCAAACTTCCGCTGGGCGGCACCCGAGGAGCAGTTGCACCCGCACCATATCCGCGACGACCGGCGGCAGATGCTTGAGTGTTCGTTCCACGGTCGCAAGATCGATCGGCTGAACTGGCTCGGTCTCGCGGGCCTCCGTTCGGTTTCGTTTCAGATTGGGAACCAGCCGCAGTGTCTCATAGACCGACGCGGGGATCATCTCTTCGGATGCGGCCCATTTCATCATTCGCAGGAGTCGCTTCATCTGGTGATTGATGAACGTGCGAGATCCACCGGTATCGATCATTCGCTGGCGGACCGCCTTGAATTCCGTGGGACCAAAATTACTGGCGATGTGTGAGGCGTAGATCGCCTTGAGATGCTTGTAGGCGAGTTTGATTCGATGCCATTCGGAACTCGGGCCGAGCCCGTAGTATTGTTTGGCGTAAATTCGATAGGCATTCATCACCGACGCCATGGTGATTTGATCCGCTGTCGCACCGAACGTCGTACTGCGACCGCTAGCCAAGTACTCCGCGACGATGCGGTCGTACTCCTGTTTGCTTGCCTTGGTGCCGTGTGGGCCCAGATAGTAGTCGCGTCCGTTGATGGTGACGCGTGCTTGCCCGCTGCGGTGCTTTCGATAGCTGGGTACTGATTTAGGTCGTGCCATTTCACACATTCCTCAGATGAGGTTTTCGGGTAAATACCCAAAAACGAGTCTGGAACATGTGCTCTGCCGACTGTCGGCAGGTCGCGGCGAATGCCGTTAATCACGAGGTTTTTTAAAGTACACCCGGAGGGATTCGAACCCCCAACCCTCGGTTCCGAAG
>JAQWSQ010000066.1 GCA_029243145.1 Planctomycetaceae bacterium
GGGAGGAGGAAAACGCGGGGGCTGGCCAGAGTCGCCGCAAAGCGGCCTGAATTGGAATTGGAAATCGTGTTTCATGGAGTCATGGCGAAGAAGGTCTGCGCCGGGCCCCATGCAAACCGTAGAAATTGACGTTCATCCGCCACGCGAACTTCATTCGTGATGGCGAACCAGAAATCTTCGCACAAATTTCATCCTCCAAAACAGCACCATCCTCCTTACACCCTTCTTTCAGGACACGCACTAGCTCGTCTATCGTGTACCGTAGGCATCGGAATGCATTAAAGCGAAATGCGTCAACAAGAGGCCATCTGATCATGGATCGTGATACCAGCTTTATTGCTTTGCGAGATTATCTCGAGACGAAGACCGACACCGAGGTTGTTTTGCTTCCTCCTCGCAGTCCGAAACTCAATTGGAACAAAGTCCTGTTTACCCAGATGAAAGCCGGGGTGCGTGCCGGTGACAGAGATGTTTCCAGACTGGATGATCACCTACACAGCAACGAACAAAGTGTGAAGTGAACGCTACGGCAGATGAAAGCCTATCAAGAAGTTCGTCCCACAACAGTCGAGACCAGACCGCTCTCGCAGTGATGAGAATCGCGTTGTTCGCCGTTTTCTGTTCTCATGCTGCCTAAAACAAATCAGCCCGTGATACTCGCTTCGGCGCGAACCGGGAGATCGCGCCAACGAAACTCCATATCGACTGCAGCTTTGGCAAGCATCATCATCCTGTCTTCATCCATCGAGGGACAGGGGAGATGGGGGGCGGCTTCGCGAGTGTTGCTGGTATCGAAATGGGGGTCATTTTTCCAATAGGAATTGTAGACCTGCATGTTTTCATAAAACATACGTTCGAATTCGTTCGGATTTTCGACTCGTGTTTCGGAACCAACCAGTTGTGTGAAATCACCAGTCTCGTTCACCGCAGTCAACACATTCATGATGGTTTGGGTGGTGACGGGGTTTTGAGGAGTCAAATGATATGTCTGGTTGTGTAATTGTGGCTGGCTCACCGCATAGCTAATAAACGAGGAGACCCAGTCGACAGGCACCAAATTTTTATCTTCTGTCCCATCGAGTGTGACGCGAAACTGTAAATCTTCATGATCACCGGGAAGTTCTTTGAGCCCTTTAGCGACCACGTAGGCAAGCTGCAACGCCGCGTAAAATCCATGAAAGGTCGTCGTGAATCCATTTTCGGAATCACCCACAATGATCGACGGGCGAAAGACCGTTTTAGTCTCTAGGAACTCAGCGGATCTGATCAGCTTCTCCGCTTCCAATTTGCTCCACTCGTAATCGTTGCAGAGCGTTTGTCCTTCGTCGAGTTCCTGCTCGTAGATCGTTCCTTGTCGTGCTCCACAAACATAGGCAGTGGAAACATGATGAAAGTGCTTGATTCCTGTTTCGCGGCAGACATTCAGGAGATTCTCTGTTCCTGTCAGGTTTGTTTTCCAAGGCTCTGCATCTCTCGGGCCGCTCACAAAACTCAAACTCGCGGCATTGTGAAGAACCGAAGAGCAGTGAGTTTTCACCCATGCTTCGTCTGCGGTCGAAAGTCCCAGCGACTTTCCTGAGAGGTCGCCCTCGATGACATGGGGACGAGAGAGTGGTTGATCCAGTTGCTGCTCCCAAGTGGAAATCATGCTTTCCACTCGATCTGCGGCAGACTGGCGACGGGTTGGTCGAACCAAGACTGCCAACGGAATCTCGAACTGGAGCAAATCTTTGAGCAGATATCGTCCTAGCAGTCCGGTGCAGCCGGTGAAAAGTAGGAATTCTGAGTCGTTGTTAAAAGAATCTGTGCTCATAGTTCAAATGTTGGTACAGGTGTGCGGTCAGTAATAGGCATAGTCGTTCTTAAACGACGCAGATGACGATTTTAGCTCAGTTGCTTACTCAGGGAATGACAAATTCGGGCGCTTCGTAACTTTCCGTCGGTTCATCAATGTGAGAGGCCGATTTTACCGGTCGGGCTGCTTCATATTCTTTCAGCGAATATTCGGGCAATAACTGGTTGATTCGCATCTCGATATTTGTGAGTTGGTCTCCCTGTTCGCGAGTCACAAAAGTAATGGCTCGACCTTGTGCGTCGGAAGAGAGACGACCAGTGCGACCCACGCGGTGCAAATAGTCATCACAGAACTCTGGAATATCATAGTTAATAATGTGGGAAATTCCACTGATATCGATGCCTCGGCCGACAACATCCGTGGCAATAAGCATTCTGATATCACCCTTGCGGAATTTCTGCATCACGCGATCTCTCTTACTCTGAGGAAGATCGCCGTGCATCGAAGCCGCATTATCACCCAGTTTTTTTCCAAATTTACTGAACATTTTGTCTGCCCCGATTTTTGTTCGAGTGAAGACAATCACCTGTTGAGGTCGCTCTTGTTTCAGGACATGAACGAGCGCACCAAATTTGCGGTCGGGGTCAGCAGTGAGAAAGAATTGTTCGATTTGTTGTGCAGGTGCATCGCCTTCGGTGACATCCACTTTTTGAGGGGACTGCATGTACTTCTGAGTGATCTCTTCGATTTCGGGAGCCATCGTGGCTGACAGCAGAAGTGTCTGACGTTTTTTAGGGCAACGACGCAAAATCTTTTCGATATCAGGGCGAAAACCGATATCCAGCATACGATCTGCTTCGTCCAAGACCACAACCTTGATCGATTTCAACTGCAACTCGCGTCGATTGATTAAGTCGATGATACGACCTGGAGTCCCTACGATCAGATGGGGCCCCTTTTTCAGTTGATTAATCTGAGTGCGAATTGGTCGACCACCCACTAGGCAAACAGTGTTACACGGTGAATGAATGGAGAGCTTCTCCGCTTCCTTCGACACCTGTTCGCTTAATTCTCTTGTCGGAGCCACGATCAATGCTTGCGGGATATTGACGGTGAGGTCAATTTGTTCAAGGATCGGCATCACAAACGCCGTCGTTTTCCCTGTTCCCGTTCGAGCAAGACCGATCGCATCGATCCCTTGGACTGCTATAGGAATGAAAGCCGCTTGAATGGGGCTGGGCTTCTCAAACCCAGCCGCTTTGATGGCACTCAAAGAAGTGGGATTTAATCCGAGACTTTCGAAAGTCGGATCATCATTTTGGACAGTGTCAGATGAACTCACAGGCTATTTTATTCCCGATTCTACCTTGTTTAATCAGCAGAGAGACGACTCCTTGCCTGCAAACAAGCTACCGCTTGTGACATCCTCAGTCAACGCGAAGGAATAATCATTCAGAAGTATCACCGAACGCAGATAAGGATACGCTCTCCAGTGCAACGCGGACAACATTTGGGAGAGTTGTCATCCATGTGATGATATCCGCAACCCAAACAAATCCAAATTGACGACACTTCGTTTGTGATACGCGGAATACTTTTTAAGTCGCTGTCCATAAGGGCTTTACCATCCTTGACGTAATCCCGTTGTGGTTGAGGAAGGGCCATAAATTCCCCGTCAAAGTTAGTCGAATAATCATTCCATGACGATTCGATGTTCGGGCGTAAGCGGCGAGCGTAAGGTCTTGAGAGCAATCAAGATGCCAGAGTGGTCACATCTCATGAAGACGGTGCGGAATCCAGGAAAATAATCAAAGAACACTTCAAATCATGATGAATTCGGACATTGATTGTTATCGAAATGTGGCGGGGGAGTTTGGAAATAAACGGCTAAAAGAAGTTTCGCTACTTGTCATGCGAGATATTTCTCTTAAAATGCTGATCTGCATACAGAAACATGCGAACAAGACCGTTTTTTAAGCAGTCTGCTCTTATCACATGCAAAAATCGTGATTATAAGAGTACAAGTATGTAAAGATGGTGCAGTTGATAAGCTCGACAGAGGTTACTTTCAGGGGGCGATCGGCTTCGACTGGATGACTGTAAGTTGAGGTGGCGTGTCGTGGTTGATCAGTTGGCCACGTAAAAAACTGATCAAACAACAATTGCCAAACCTTCTTTGGCTCTGGCTGCATAACATGCAGTCACCAGCTTTCGGAATCCCCGCCTGAGGAGTCTGACAAGCTGGTCACAAAATTAGGCTGGCTTCCATTCACCGCCCGCTACGGTGGAAGCGAGAAACGTTGTGGGCTGGCTGAGTGAGGCTTTGTTTGTTGAGCCAAGCTCAGTGAGATCAATCAATAGACTACACACGTAGAGGCTTCAGCCGAGGCGTCACAGGACGCGGGTTCGATTCCCGCCGCCTCCACTCAGGCCAATTTGCGATTCGTCGCAAGTTGGCCTTTTTCTATGGGTTTACGGTGATTCCCTTGATTTTTTCGGGTACTTAGCGTCAAATGAGGTCCAATTAGAGGTCCAATTAGATGGATTTCCAGGTCCAATTAGACGCTAGTGGACAGAGCTTCGGGGGTCGCAATCAGCCAGGTCAACGGGAAAATCACGCGACGGCACAGCCGTCAGAAATCGAGCCAATGCACCGACGGCAAGGGAGAACGATTCTCTCTGCAAGGCAAGCGATGGCGGTTCTCGCGTGGACTCGACCCGCAGGAGGTCGAGACTCGCATTTCACGACTGCGTGAATTGTGGAGCGACCACGAGCAGTTCTGCGAAAGGCAACTTCTGGTTGACCTGAAAGGAAATTCTCAGACACCCAGATCGTTCTTGGTAAAACGATGCGGTCTGTTGGATGGTAGCAAGGGCAGCGAAAACCAAAAAAGCCTGGCCGAGGGCGGCATCTTTCGAAGCACCGAACAAGTCTCGTGGACGCCACTTGCCCTTTGGATCGCCGAACAGGTCAAGCTTGGGGTTCGACCCGTTCCGCTTCCCCCCTTCGACACACTCATCGACTCTGTTGCAAAGGGCACATGGATTGACACTCGTTTCGTGTCATTTGGCTTCATAGTACAAGACTCGCCCGACAAACTTCCGGTCAAGGGGGAAGACCTTCGTTGGCAAGAGGCCTTGCTTCTGCTTAAGAGGCTCTCCGAGGCTTACCCTTCCGTGGCATGGGCAATGTCGGAACGCCACATTGACGAGGCCTCTCGACACCACGAACGGGATGCCCGACACGCAATCTCAATTGCGGCCAAAGTTCGGTCACAGAAGCCATCCACAAAGAAGATCCCGCTCATTCCAGGCACGTTTCACGAGGCTCTTCGGGAGTATGCGAAGAAACGCACAGCAGATTTCACCAAGAACGGCGAATTCGACGGGAGTGGGCACCATATGCTTCGCCTTGTCAATAACTGCCAACAACGGCAATCAAACGTGCACCTGGCAATGCTGGATTTCACCCAGTGCCAGGAGATCTATGACTTCTGGCGAAACCGTCCGTTGAACCAGAGGACGAACGAACCATTATCGCTCAAGCACTGCTCCAGTCATGTCGGAGAACTCACACGTTTCTTCAAGTGGATGCACACGACGGACAAGTTTGCCTGGCGGCGGCCTGAAGATTTCGACTTGATTGAAACGAAAGTTACGCGATTGCCTTCAGATCGCCGGTCCATCCAGGACATCGAACTCAAGACATTCACCGTCGATCACCTCAAGCTTCTCTACAAGTATGCCTTGCCTGCCCAGCGGCTGAAAATTGTCTGGTGCCTGAACTGTTCCCATGGTGCAGCAGAGATCGGACGAGTCGAGTGGGAAGATCTGTTCCTGCATCAGCCCCACCCGTGGACAAAAGAAGGCCTC
>JAQWSQ010000083.1 GCA_029243145.1 Planctomycetaceae bacterium
AAACTGGACATTCGATTGTTCTGGAGCACAAAGCGATTGAGGTTTACAAGCTCAAGGATCTGCCGACAGAAGCCCCCGTCACACTGAAACAAAAACAGGACGAAACATTTTTCGGGAAGATCCATTGGAAGAAAATGTTAACACTCGGTCTTCATCAAGAAAAAGCCCCGGTTCCATCACGAACCGAGGTTTTTTGATTGATTGCTCTTCGCTTGCCCTCAACCCAGCGGCATTGGTTCCGGGGTCAAAGTGAACGGGAAGACTTTAATGGCTTCACCGATGGGGTAGTCATCTTTGTAGGTCAATTGTGCGGCACGATCAGCGGCGAATTGTAGTTCCGTAAATCGGAGTCCACAGAAGATATCGCTTTCTGTTTCGGCAGCCACATCGGCAAAGACTTCTCCCGCGGAGGCTGCATGACGTCGTACGCCGTGAATACTGTATTCGCGAACCTTCATGCCTGCGGCAGAAATCTTTACGAGTCCCTTCAGGAATCGTCCCACGGGTGAGTCGGGAATGCTGACACGTTGCAACCGGTCCCATTCTTCGTGCGATTCCCAGTAATAGCCGTGGTTGAATAGATCGATGGCTTCAAGATAACTGCGGTTTTCGGCCCATTCGTCGGCGACTAACGGTTTCATGTTCTTGAATTTCCGACCGTGGCTGTGACCTTTTGGGTCACGAAACGGGTGCGGTGTCGTGGTGTGCAGTGTGTGTGCATATTCCGGTAAAGATGCAGCAGGTAACAATCGGGGGATTTTTTCGGTATCAACCATCTCTTCACATTTCAATCGGAGTAAAGAATATCCATTACGCTTTGCAAGCACATAAGGCCACGTTGTGGCTCGGAGAAGACATCTCCAGACGTAATGACTCTGAACTGTCAGGATAGCGTAATGACATCATTTGGACAGATGCATTTAGGAGAAAAACTGCATCTTTTCATCGAATTCAGGCCGATTACGCGGTCTTCTCGTTCATGGCAGCCCGTAAATCGCGTTTAATTCGTGACATCATGCCTCGGACACCTTGTTGTCGTGTCATCCCGAGAGCGTTTTCGAGCCCAAATATTGGTAATAGATCGTCGGGAAGATCGAGGACTTCGGTGGGATCGGCCTGGTTGATTCCCTCCACAATCAATGAGACGAGTCCTCTGACCGTTGGGGACTTTCGAGGAACATCCGCCTCTATGTACGTTTTTCCATCGATTATTCCAATCCGTAGGAATACGGGGGTTTGGCATTCCTGAATTCGGCACTCTTCATTACCAAACAGAGGATCATATTGGCTCGATTCATTGGGGAGTGTCTCCGCAAAATCGATCAAGACCTGCAATCGGTCTTGATCGTCCAGGCCTTCGAATTCTTCGGTGAGTTCGTAGAGTTTTAATGTCATCAGGCTGGTTTCACAAAGCTCATGTGTAATTCGGAATGTCGTAAATGAAGTTGTATCCACTCTTCGGATGTCAGTTTGCCAAAGGCAGGATGGTCGGCCCTAGCCTCTTCACACTCGAAACGAGCAATTGCCTGTTTGAGATTGGCAAGAGATTCTTCGATGGAAGTCTCCTGTGAGGGAAGCTTCTCTTCTTGTGCTTTGGGGAGTTTGAACCCCGCTGGCATTTTCTCTCGGAGAAACTTCTTCTTCATGAAGTTTCCCGCGATGATACGAATGATAAATGCGTTTTTATATCCAAACCCATCAATTGATCGGTTATAGGAATCCGCCAAGTGTTGCAGGATTTTCCCGTAACTCCAGCTTCCCACGGTACGGTGAGGATGCACTGTCAGAAACTCAGCATCGGAGAGAACAGCCGAGATGGACGTGTATTCGACGGGACGACGTTCATTCCCCTCGGGTTCTACCTGCTTATTTTCATCTTTTGCTTCGAGCGGAACATTCATGATGTTTGATCAACCAAAGTGAAGTCTGTGAGGTTTCAATCCATTTTTGACGTTCTGAACAACATTGCAAGCCCCGTTGTGAGTCTCTTTTTCCAATACTGCACATTCTGTAAGATGAAGGACTTACTCATAAGACTTCCGTCCCATTCAGAGGAGATGAAGCATGTTGGAACATGGCCTCAATCAGCAGCAATTGGCCGATTTGGCCTCATTTGATACTCCCACAGTTTGTAATGCCATCGAACTGTTTGATGTTCGCCCCCGAAACATCGGATTTATGAATGAGTCGATAAAGGCGTGTTTCCCAAAAATGCCTCCGATGGTCGGATATGCCCTCACATCGACATTCCGCAGTGCGTCTCCTCCACGCGATGGCGATGTTTATGCCAGTATGTCAAAACAAGTGGAAGCCTACGAATCTCTTCCCGGACCTCCCATTGTGACATTCCAGGATTTGGATGAGCCGGTCCTCTCGGCGACGTTTGGCGAAGTGATGTGTACGACGTATCAAGCATTTGGTGCCAAGGGCTTGATTACTTCCGGGGCGGGCCGAGATCTTGATCAAGTGGAAGCGATTGGATTCCCCACGTTCACGAATGGAGCCATTTGTGCTCATGGATATTGTCATATTTTGTCGGTAGGAGTTCCTGTCTCTGTTGGTGGCATCACCGTTTATCAGGGTGATCTCTTGCATGGTGACTTGAATGGAGTCACTACGGTTCCTCACGAGATTGCTGGACAAATTGCCGATGCTTGCCGAGAACTCATGGCTGCTGAAGATATTGTCCTGAATTATGTTCGTGGTGAAAACATTACTCCTGATGGACTCAACGAAGCTCGCGTTGAATGTGCAGCCGTGATGAAAAAGCTGAGCGAAAAGTTACAGGCGTAAGCTGATAACTCAGCTTTTATGAGGAAGCGGCATGGAAGAATCGGGAGTTGAGGACGAGACATTGTCGGCGGAGTCTGCGCCGAAATTACTGTCGAGGTTTCCTCCCTTCAATCGTGTCTTGCAATCCTTACCGGTTCGCCGTCGTCCTGGTCTGTATTATGAATCCCTTGCGAACTTGGGCTCTGGCGGTATTGTACGACTGTTTCCGATTTCCTTAGTGATTTTGGAAACCATTCTTGATGCGGATCTGTTCTATCAAATGATCATCGCATCGGTGTTTTACGGAGCAAATCTATCGAGTCCGCTGTTTACCTGGTTATCAGGGCATCTTCGAGTTCGGTGGTTGGTCATCGTGCCGTCTTTTCTGATGTCTGCCGCCCTGTTTACCATTATCATTGCGCCCAACTCGCCCTTATTCCTGACGCTGTTGGTCAGTCTTGTTTTAGGCTTACGTGTTTCCGCGCGCGTAGGCGAGATGAACATGTTTCGATTGATTTACCCGGATGAGCATGTCTCGACGGCCGTGGGATGGACACGATCGATGGCGGCCATCTCAGGATTGATTTTAACATTGACGGCGTGGGCCTGGTTGGAGTGGGCTCCCGAGCACTATTGGGGGCTTCTCTGGTTTTCCGGGTTCGGGATGCTTTTCGGAGGTTGGGCCTACACACGCATTCCCACACATCGAACGAATTTCTACTCGGGAACAAAGTCGAGTTCTCCTATTCCTGCGTTTGTAAAAGGCATGAAACAGTTTTTGAACGACAAACGCTTCTTACGATACGAAATCGCCTTTTTCATCGTGGGAATTGGAAATCAGCTAGCGATGTATCTTGTCCCTAATGTTTTGAACGAGCAGATGGAGGTCAGTCGATCCAACATCAATCTGGTCGCCGTCGTACTTCCTAGTATCACAATCATTCTCACAGCACCACTTTGGGGACGCTTCCTCAAGCATCAAACTCCCATGTTAGCGCGGGGCGTCTTCAGCTTAATGCAGACGATGACGTTTGCCCTTTATGCTTACGGAGGAGTTTGTCAGGAGCTTTGGCCATTTTATGTCGGCACACTCATTTATTCATGCAGCGTCGCAGGAGGGTCAATCAACTGGCTGACGGGGAGTTTCTATTTTGCTGGCCCCGAATTATCGGCCCTCTACAGCGGGATTCATGTTTTTTTAACCGGCATTCGTGGCATTTTGGTTCCCGTGGTTGGTCGAATGATTTACATCTCGGGGCCAACGGGATTGGGATTTGATGGGTTTGGACAGGGACCATGGATTTTCCTGATCTGCGTGGCATTAAGTCTTATCGCTGCATTGATTTTCTTTTGTGCACAACATCAGGAAATGCGAGTGACAACGATCAGGTGATTACGTTGTTTACTGACGATATTTCTTTTGAATTCGCAACTCGAATTGTGGATCCTTGTTTCATCAAGTCTCTCGCTTAATGGAAAGCCTCGACACTATGAAACGTATGCTCATTTTATGCTTGGTGATAATCTCTATCAGTGTCGGCACCCTCATTGCCGTCAACCAATCGACTCAACTGACAGAAGCATCGTTGCAAAAAGAGGTTAAGAAACCACTCAGTCAACTGTTGCCGGCAGATCCAGTGCTGTACTTCAATTGGGATGGCTTTCAAAATCACAAAGAGGGTTGGCAAAAAACCGTTGCCTACGAATCGCTTGTTGATTCGGGGCTCACACCGACATTACTTGAGATTATCAAATCAGTCGCCAAGCTCGGTGGGAGGCAAGCTCAAGATGCCGTCGATATGCTCTTGACTCAAGGTTTGCAGAGAGGATTTACGACTTGTGTCGTTCTCCAACCGATGGAAGGAATGCCTCCTCTTCCCGCGATGTATATGGGATTTCGAGGAGGTGACGAATACGACCCCGTATTAACTCAGATGATGGCGTCGGCATTCCGTGGCGAAGTGCAAAGTGGAACAGTCGGGCCGGTCAAATATCGTTCTGTGGTCATCCCGGAGACTCCCGGAATGCAATTCGCTTGGTGGTCTCAGGGGGGCCACTTGATGGTCACGGCTGGAATGGATGTCGCGGGCAATATTTCCAACATACTTGATGATGAGTTCCGAAATGTGACGCAATCTCAAAAATGGAAGTCGATGTCGACGGCTGAAGATTTCACTGTCTGCAGCACAGTCTGGTTCGATTTTTCCAAACTGGTCGAAACTTATGGGCCAATGCCACTGCCTCTTCCACCCGTCGATGGCAAAGGACTCGTCGTCTCTGATGCACTTCAAAAATTGGGATTAGCCAATTTGCAGACCATCAGTTCGAAGTCAGGATTTCATGGAGAAGCCGTTTGGTCGGAATCAGAGATCGTCGCTCCCGGTGAGAGAACCGGACTCTTGGCGGGCGTCAATGGTGATTCGATGACTCTCGATGATCTTCCTCCGCTTCCGCAAGCCAGCGGCTTCTTCCAATTCGGTCTCACGGATTGGTCGGGAGCTTGGGATGGTCTGCTGGATATGTATGGTTCTCTCAGTGAGGTCGCTCCTCCGGGGACGTTGCCACCAGCAGAATTTGGACTCGACTTTGCGAAAAACTTCCTTGGGTTTGATGTTCGGGAAGATCTGATCGCAAACTTGGGAAGTCGGTATGCGGTCTTTATTGATGATTCTCAAGCCTCATTTATGCTCCCCAGTCTTGCCGTGATGGTTGAAGTCAAAGATTCGGCAAATTTATTACCGACATTGGCACGCTGCGTCGATAAAATTCGCGAACTCGCCCCTCCCGAAATGGTGGCTGTTGAAGTTTTCGAGAAGCAGGGGCGTTCATTTGGTCTGGTCAATCTCGGCGGAGGGATGTTTTCTCTAAGCATCGCTCTGGATAAACACTGGCTCATTCTGGGAATGTCTCCTCAAATTGTGGAAGCCACGCTGCTGAGAATCGACGGTAAGTTGCCAAGTTGGAAGCCATCGGACGAATGGCTGGCCGCGTTCAAAAATCGCCCTGCAGAATTTGTGAGTGTCAGTTCGATGGATGTACGGCAAGGCTATCAAGCCATTGCCTCGATTTTGCCCGCTCTCTATGGATTTGGTCAGGGCATGCTGAAGCAGATGTCAAAACAGGGAATGGGGCCTGAGATTTCCCTCGATGTGTCGGCAGCCGATTTTCCACCCGTTGCGCTCGTGACGCAAAAACTGTTTCCTTCCATTACTGTCGGAACAAAGACGGATCAAGGAGTGAAGTGGACAACTCGATCATCGGCTCCCGGAATCTCTGTTTCCAATGCAGGGACAATGACGGCAGCCCCGGTACTGATTGCCTTGTTGCTCCCGGCTGTTCAACAAGCACGTGAAGCGGCCCGGCGAACGAGCTCCAAAAACAATCTCAAACAATTGGGATTGGGAATGCACAACTTTCACGATACATACAGCCATTTTCCGAGTGGAACCGGAGTCGTGCAGCAACAAGAGCAATTGGCACAACTCAAACTGAAAATAGAAGATCGCTTGAGCTGGATCTACGCGATAAGCCCATTCATTGATCAAGCACCACTCTACAATCAAATCAATCAAGGTCAGGCTTGGAATTCAAAAGCCAACGCTCAGATTACAACTACAGAAATTCCGATTCTACTCAATCCCGGTTTGTCCTTGAAATACGACAAGTTCCCACCCACAGAGTATGTGGGAATTGCTGGAATCGGAAAGGATGCCCCGGAGTTGAAGCTTCCCCATAAACGGGCAGGAGTGTTTGGTTACGACAGAAAAACACGAATACGTGACATCACAGATGGCACATCGAACACCATGATGATCTCCGAAGCCAGCGGTCAATTTGGTCCGTGGGCGGCGGGAGGCAAATCAACCCTTCGTTCGCTAACTCAAAAACCGTATATCAATGGGCCGGATGGAATCGGTGGTCCGTACACGGGCGGGTGTAACGTCTTGTTTGCGGATGGGTCGGTTCGATTTATCTCCGAGAATATCGACCCGTCTCTGTTCGAAGCACTCTCAACAATTGCAGGTGGAGAAGTGATCGGTGGAATACCTTGAGGGTATCCATCGCGCATCTCATGCAGGATCCGCGGCAAAACGAAACGGTTCTGAACCAATTTCATAACCGGGATGCAAAGCCACGTTGATCATGAGACCGACGGCTAATGAGGTCGACAGAAGACTCGATCCGCCGTAGCTGACTAAGGGCAACGTGAGGCCGGTGATCGGCATCAATCCCACCGTCATTCCCGTATTGATGATCGATTGAGCGGCGAGCATCGAAACAATGCCGACGCATAGCAGCCGTCCGTAAGGTTCTCGCGTCGATTTTGAGATCTTCAGCCCTTGCCAGAACAAGATGAAATAGAAGGTCAGCGTCAGAAAACTTCCGATCAACCCCCAGCGTTCTGAGATCAGAGAAAAAATAAAGTCAGTTCGTCCCGCAGGGAGATGGTAGGCGAGGGGATCGTCAATAGGCATCCCGCTAAGTTCGCTACCGGAGAGACCACCCAGCGCAATGACCTGTTTGGATTGATGTAAGTGGTACCCGTCGCCGGTCGGGAGATCTCCGCCATCTTCCTGTAGGAACAAAGTCACTACTCGTGATTTTTGCTCAGCGCTCATGCCCATCCAAAGCGCGGGGAGAGTACATACTCCGAGAAACACGATCAGCACAAGATGTCTCACACGCGCACCGGCTGCAAAGAGCATGGCAAACAGGATCGGCAAGAAGACGAGTGATGTTCCCAGATCGGGCTCTTTAAGTATTAATCCGACCGGAACGAGTGTCAGTACGAATGGGACGATCAGCCCCGTCAAACGGCGATAGTTACTCCGATACATCAGATAATGCGCCAATGCCATGATGTATGTGAGTTTGGAAAACTCCGAAGGTTGGACGTTCAAGACTCCCATTGGTATCCAGCGATGAGAACCATTTTGTGCAGGCATAAAGAAGACGAGCACAAGAAAACCAAGGCTAAGAAGAAACAGGGGGAGGCTGATATGCCGCATCTCGCGGTAAGGGTATTTCGTGGCAATCATCATTGTGGGAATTGCCAACACGATCCAAAACATTTGGCGAGAGAGATGGTCACTGCCGATCAGCAGATCGCTGCGTTCAATTCCCGTCAATCCGATCAACATCAGGCCAATCGCAGCAGCGATTAAGAGCCAAGGTGTTCGGGTTGACCAATGGGAATAGGCATTCATCGTCTATGATCTCGGCACTGTTTGAGAGTTTGCCGATTTTAGATCTTGATGAGAATTAGGGATAGCCTGATTTTTAATGATTCAACTGCTATAAACTGCGTTTGATCACACGATGGAAGTGCAATTCGACCTCGCGGTTTAGGACTCGTTTTAAACCCGTGACAAGACAGCTAGGTTCGTTTTGAGTCTCGCCCTCGTGTTTGATTTGATCGAGCGTCGTCCCTGGTGAGACGGTAAAGGTGCTCTGGTGAATAATTTGATTCCCCGCATCGAGTTCGGGAATGATGAAGTGGGCCGTTGCTCCATAAGTGAGCATACGATGGCTGAAAGCGTCTTCATACGGTCGAAACTCTGGAAAAGAGAGAAGGAGCCCGTGATGCAGGTTAATAATTATCCCGCCAGCGAATCTCCAACATGTTCCGGCAGGTAACACTCGCATGTATCGTGCTAGCACGATGTAGTCTACATTGTACTCGTCAAAAATCTGCACCATACGTTCATTGTCAGGTTTGCCGTGTTTATCGGCAGTGAGATGCCAGTCGATTTTCGCATCGTTTGCCAAGGATTCACCGGCAGGGCGATTTCCCACAATCACCGAAACCTCACAATCAAGCTCCGCTGATTGAACAGCGTTCAGAATGGCTTGGGCCGGTTCAAGGCGATAAGTGGTGCAAATCGCGATCTTCGGTTTACGATCAGAGCCATCGCGTGACCACACACGAATGGAGAGTCCTGTTTGTCGAGAGATTTCTGCAAATCTCTCACGGACAACTTCCAGATCAGACGCACTGCCTTCCAATTCGATTCTGACCAACATCGCGAACAGCCGTTCCTGATCATGGTCGTAAATCTGAATTTCGTAAATGTTGGCGCCCAAACTGGTGACGTAATGAACAATCGGATCGGCCAATCCTCGATTGTCGGGGCCAACAGCAGTAATCGTAAGTTGCACTCATGACTCCATTAATGACATGGTCATCGCAATTAAAACTTTCCGTGACGATCAACCTGAAGCATAACTCCTCTTGGCGAATTGCGAAAGATCTCTTAAATTTATGTCCCCTCCACGCGAGACTTTCCGGTCAATGCGTCTTGTTCGTTTCTCCCTGCCTCATTATCAGACTACTTACTCTTCCATGAATCGGTTCCGAACTTCTTATTTATTGGTTCTCATGTGTCTGGGATTGGCTTCGTGCCGACTGCCAGCACTCAAAGTGCTGATGTCAACGGTCGAACCACCCGGCACGACATTGCACTACGATTCTGCCTCTGAGTTAGAATTGATTGGTAAGACGGAGCCTGCCCGAGACAGCCTGTATTGGAATTATAAGTGGAGATATCGAGACAGTTTATCAGAGCCCGTAGCCGTGGTGGATTGGCAGGAAGAAATCTCTTCAACGTGGGAGATACTTTATGTCACCAATCGCAAATTCAGTCACAATAAAAACGACGATAATTTTGGCACTTACGGCAATGAATGGGGGACCACTCCAGAATACGGCAGTTGCTCTGTGAAACTTCCTCATAGACCTCCCGGTGAGAATGCAACTATAGAAAAGCCATCTTCCTTTCAAAAACTGCTGCCAGTGGGATTTCGGAAGGATGCTGAAACACCGGTTGAGAATACTGGATTGCATGTTGAAGTTGATCGTCCTCGTCCCCAGGACAGGGAACTATTCTTCAGTAATCTGCAACGCCAGATTCAGCAGTCTCGTCAGCGAGATGTGTTGTTGTTTGTACATGGATTTAATGTTGACTATCAATCAGCCGTGACTCGCACAGCACAGATTGCCGCCGATCTTCCTTTTAATGGAGCCGTGGTCAGTTATAGCTGGCCTTCTCAAGGTGGTTTGAAGAACTACCGAACCGACGGTGATATCGTTGATCAATCGGTTCCCGCGTTCGCGGAATTCTTGACAGAGATGGGAGGGCGATTACCGTCGGATGTACGAATCAACATTGTCGTTCATAGCATGGGCAATCGATTGGTGTTGCGTTCTCTGGAGCGATTGCCTCGACAATTTACAACTCCCAAAAGATTCGCCAACATTGTCTTTTGTGCCCCGGACGTGGGTGTGATCGAGTTTCGTGAGAAGATCTCTTTTGCGAAAGCAGTCAGCGAAAATGTGACACTTTATTGCTGTATGAACGATGCGGCCTTGAATGCATCTTATGTTCTCAATGGTGAAGATCGTGCCGGTGCTCCGAATGTCCCCATCATTATTGAGGGTGTGGAGACCATCGAGTGTGCGTTACACGACACCAGTCTGTTGGGGCATTCCTACTATGGAAACAGTTCCGCGCTCTTGCGTGATTTGTTTTCAATTCTGAAAGAACAAACACCGGCAGCCGAGCGGAAATGGTTGAGAAGAAACAAGATCCCATTTCATGGTGAGATGTGGATTTTTCAGGACTTTCCCGTCAACTTGACTTGGTCTTGGCATTTTGAAGAACGAGACACGCCAGAGACGACGGGAAGAGTCCAACTGACTTCGGAATGAAATCCAGACGTAAGACGAGAGAGTGAATCCCACTCTAACTCGCCAGTTTATCTGGTTGATTCGTATTGCCTGCTTTCGATTTCATATTTTCTTCACGATGGAAACGTGCATTGAGAGATTCCCAGTCGATGGTGAGTCCTCCTCCGAGAGACTCGTGCTGTTTCCCCCAATTCATTAACAAGTCCAGGCAAGCATGATCAATGTAGTCGAGATGTTGAAAATCAACACGCAGTTCGAAGCCTTTTGGGACACGATCCAATTCTTCTGCCAGTAGCGGAAGTCGTAAAAAAGTTGCGGCACCATTGAGGAGTAGATGAGCTTTCTTATTCTCAGGATCAACTGTTAAATCAGTTTTCAGATGGCTGAATGTGTACAGTAGCTTAAATGCCGATAATCCAATTCCGGCAAGGACTCCAGACAACAGATCGACCGAGACAATTGTGGAGACCGTAACGACATAGATGGCGATTTCTCCATATCCGTACTTTTTCAGGTCTCTCATGTTCTTGGGGAAGTTCATGAGTTTGATCCCCGTGTAGACCAGCATTGCGGCGAGACAGGCGGTCGGAATCGATCGCAGTAGCCAACCCAGCAACGCCACAAAAATTAGGAGCCATAATCCGTGCATGACCGCAGACCATCGAGTTTTCCCTCCTGCTTGCACGTTGGCAGCAGATCGAACAATCACCCCGGTCATCGGTAGGGCACCGACAAATCCACAAGCCATGTTGCCGATCCCTTGAGCCGTTAACTCTCGGTCGTATTTGGTTCTTGGTCCAGAGTGCATTTGATCGACGGCCACCGCACATAACAAAGTTTCCGCACTGGCAACGACGGCAATTAGCAAACCGCTTTGAATCAAACTGAGCCAGGGAGCGTTTTGTAAAACAATCCAGGACGGAAAGTGAATCTCAGAAAACAAATTGTCGGGAATTTCGACGTAGAAAACTGGAAGACTATAGATCGTAGCGAGCACAGTTGCCCCAACGACGGCAATCAATGGAGGGGGCACGACTCGGAATCTCTTGGGAACCAGGCTGCTCCAGATTAAAATGACACCGATGGTAAATATTCCGACTTTGGCAGCCCAGCGGTGATTCTTCAAACTGGACATCAAATTTGCCATCGACTCTGCGGCTGCTTTCTGGTCATCTTTGACCTCTGCCAATTTGGATTCATCGGTTAAATCGTCCCGTGCGGTCTGACTGGCAACGAGCGCTTTGGACATCCGGCTGGCAAGTTCTTTTTGTTTTTGCACGCTTGAGTGTGTGAATTCAAAATTTCTCACTTCTTCTTCGAGCTGTTCCAGTTCTTCGGTAATTCCCGATTGTTGTTTGGCAATCTCTTCAAATTGCAGCAGTTCGCGTTCAATGTCGTCTTCTTGAGGATTATCGACGGCCTGTTCGGCGACTTTTTCATACAATTGAACTTGTTGTTCGTGGAGATCACCAAATGCAATCAAGTGCTGCTTACGAATTTTACGCTCTTCAGCGTCGGTCCATTCTGGTAATGGAAGTCCCTTTGCAATGGCTTCGGGAATGCTGATCAGGTTTTTGAGTCCGCCTTCTTTAGGTTTATCATCAACCATGACGTGGAACTGACTGGCGAAGATTAAAACACCAATCCCAGAAAGCATCCCTTTAATGACTGCCGGAGAGACCGCACGAAACCATTGACCGAGCTTTAAGACACCTGCGAGTAACTGAAACATGCCACCGATCAGAACAACCGTGCCTAGCATCTCGAGTCCATGTTGCTGGACAACGGAATAAACAATCACCGTCAATCCGGCGGCAGGCCCCGAAACCTGTAACGGAGCACCCGCAATGAGACCAACAAGGAGGCCGCCAATAATACCGGTTAACAAACCGGCCGAGACAGGCACTCCTGAAGCAATGGCAATCCCCATACACAGAGGAAGTGCGACCAGAAAAACAACCACCGATGCGGGGAAGTCGTTTTTGAGCTTCGTGATGATTCCCTCCGTGGAGGAGGTTTCAGGTGAAGTATTCATTAATGACATGTCCTTAAGTCACGTTCAATGAAGTATTTAGCTTCACTCATTGACACAAAAATGTAGATGATATGATTGATGATACTATGAGTCACTACGGAGTGTCGTCAGTACCGGTGTTGTTACGGCTTGAATCACAGCTGCTAATGCTGAAATCATGCCAGCACAAAAAACTCCCAATAGTAGATAAATCAATGAGAGCCAAGGGACATTTGCCCCGACGCTCAAAAGATGAGGTGACATAGAAAACAACGCTGCTGCTGAACCACTAATCAGTCCCCACGATAAGAGAAATACATTCTCCAGTAAAACCAATTGAGTGACTGCCCCATTTCGGAATCCGACTGCTCTGAGCAGAGATAGCTCACCACCTCGCTCGATGACATTACGCAGCATAACGGTTCCCAACCCGATGGTTCCGAGTAGAAGGCCCAGCCCACCGAGTGTTTGGAAAGTCTTCAAATATGTGTTCTGAACTTTTAAAAACGCATCCAATCGATCAGCAACGCGATTGCTATCAAATCCAAACTGATTCAAGCCGGTTTCCAGATAGTTGCTCAGAAGCATCGCGTCAGCTCGAGTGAGTTCCTGGACATTTTCAGACGGGCCGCCAATCAAGAACCATTCATAACCTTCACGTTCGGGGAACAAGTCGAGAAAGTCTTCCTCAGAAGCCACCAGCACACCTTGGAAGATCGAGCCTGTGAACGCCCCCACGATTTGTAGCCAAGCTTTGGGGTTTTCTGCATTCGGAACGGGAATGCGGTCTCCAATACCTTTGTGAAGCGAGTATTGCAATGTGTTGAGATCGCCGAACACTGGATAGACCGCGAGACCGTCTTCGTCAGGAGGTAGTTCTTGATCGAGGAGTGTCCAGGGGTGATCGTCGCTGACTCCCGAAAACGTGAACCCTCCTCGTTCTCGCATTTTTTTGGTCGCTCCGAGAACCGTGGGGAGAGTTGTTTGGTACGGATTCAGGCAACTGGCATCTTCGCCCGGTTGACGACGGAAGGCAAAAATGTTTGTTTTTTCCAGAATAGCGACGATTTCTGGAGACTCTTTCATTTCTGGTTGGTTGATAAACTCGAGTGCTTCATCGCGTCCAGATACGGAATTGAGATTTGGGAGAATCGGCTGCGAGGATTCGGCAACCAATTGGAAACCACCATTGCCGGAGTCAAGTTCTGGACCTTCCGCTGTGGGGTTCTTTTGTCCGGCAGCGACCGCCACAATCACAAAGGTCGCGGAACTGATGAGTCCCGTCGTCAAGACGGATCTGGAACGATTTCGAGAAGCGTTTCGCACTGCCAAATTCGCCAGCGCAGCAATGCCAACACCCTGGATTGCTAACTCTTTGTCACGTGAGATCCACACTGACATCGTTAACAACGAGCAAGCGAGGCCCAGCATGCCGACGATGAAGAACATTACGACTTTAACCGACAACCCCGCGAATGCCTCAGCATCAGGGATTATACCGAGAGTGGTAAGAATGAGCAGGGCAACGGCGGTCCCTCCTGCCCCCCACGCATAGGATCGAGTTCGCGTGACAATTTTGTGTTGTGTCTCTTCACGGAAAATACCGTTCAGCATTGACCGATAAGATTGGCTTTTGAATTGTCGAAGTGACCAGAGAACGGCACCACTGGCAACGACGATTGAAATCGCGGCTCCGATCATCAAACTGCCCGGTTTGAGTGCGATACTCAATTCGCTAGTACCAATGGCACCAACCCAACGTGTGGTGAGCGCGGTCATCATGGCCTCAGCGTAGTTGATTGAAGCATACGCACCTAACACGGCACCAATGAGAATGACAACCAGCGACTCCACGACGATATGGCGTTTGACCATTTTGTCGGACCAGCCGATCGAGTGAAGGAGGCCAATTTCTGAGAGCCGTTGTTCGATTCCAAGTCGAAAGAGTAATCCGATCAAAAGCATTGCCGAGATGATCAAAAAGAAACTGAAAGCGATGAACAAAGCACTGAAATCGGTCGTGCCTTGTGACGCTTGTAAGCCAAGGGCTTGGACTGGTCGAAACGAAATCCCCGCAGACACGGGATCGTAGGCTTCGAGAAACGCATCTGCAACTTGTCCCTCAAATTTCGTCAACTCCCCCGCAGAGTCGCCAGGTGCGAAGCGATAAGAGGTCAGATTACCGTAACGGCTATGCCATAATTTCTGTGCCGTGTTGAGGGAAACAAACGCTTTTGGCGTTGCTCGGTATGCCTTTGTCATTTGTGTCGGGTCATCGGGATCAACTCCGCCTTCCCAATATCGTTCATCCGCCTCGGTCAATCGACCGAGGTCCATTTCGAAAGGTTGATCCCATTCGTCGTAAGTATCGACATCTGTGATGCCGGGAAGTTTAGGGGTCAGTCCGAGATCGTCGATAGGTCCATTTAAATTGACAATTCCCGTCACTTCAAAAGAATGTTCGACCTCAGGTAATTCGCCATGCGATCCCACAACGTGCCACTTAACATTGATCTTATCTCCGACTTCAATTTTCAGATTGTCTGCCAGCCAACTGTTCAGCACAATCTGGTCGTCATTCATTTTGACTGGCCACTCACCCGATCTCATGGGAGGTGGGCCGAAGGGAGGATAATTCAGTGTTGCTCGGTCAAGACCTGCGATGACGGAGTACATCGAATAATTTTCAGGGGATGAGTTATTTCCTAACTCATTAGCAAGATAAACGAGAACAGGTGATGCCTGACAATCTAGAGAGTTAGCTGCTTTGCTGGCTGCAGATTCAGTGGTCGCATCGAGAATCATCTGATGACTTTCCAAAGTCACATAGGAATGATCTTCGATTGTGCGAAGTTTCAGTTGTAAGTCGTCCAGTGTGAGGGAATCTTTCACTTGCTGATTCAAAATATTGTTCGATGTCGTGGCCGATTCTAATTGGTGCGAGTTTGTTCCCTTCGCGGCAACAAACAGTGAGTTGATTTTTGCCGGCATTCCTTCTGGGTACTTTGGCGACCGACGGATTGCTGCCAAGTCGAGGTAGACCTGTAGCTCTTCCAGAGAGACATAGGCATTGAGAGTCAGCTTTTGAGATGGATTGAGCTGAAAACGATCTGCTGACGATTGGCCGCTGAGAATATGTGAGACGTTGAACGTCAGTTCTTGGGAAGTCTCTTTTCGTTCGCCTAAAATCGATCCACGTGGAATGGTGGCAGGCAACTCCACAAATAACGAAATTTCATCGCCGGATTTGACTTGTAGTGCCTCTGCGGTTTGTTGAGAGAGAATAATTTCTCGACCGACAGGAGCAGGAATATCATCAGGACCGATCATTGACCAAAGCCGTTGATCGAGTCCCCACAAGCCGACTTGATTCGCTCGACGCGTTTCTTTGGTTTCATTCGAGGTGAATTGTAACGCAGCCGATAGTGATAATCCTGGAGCGACAGAAGAATAATCGTTGGTGAACTGGGGGGATGCTGCAATTTCTCCGGCAAGCTCCTCGCGGAAGAATCTTGGACTACTCAGAGCAAAATCAACTTTACCCAATCGTTTCAGGGTGATTTGGCTCAGACTCTCTCTGACGGAATCGCCAACGATTAAAGCCCCTCCGATGACAGTCGAACCGGCAACGACTCCGAGTAGAACGGCGAGATTGGTTTTCCAGTAATAGAGGAGGCTTTTGAGAATCAATCGTATTGCGCTCATGAATTGCTCACATCAACCAGTGTTCCGTTTTGCAAATCAAGTCGTCGTGAAAATCGATCAGCCAATTCTACGGAGTGTGTGACGCATAAGAGCATGGTTTCCTGCTCGCTGGCGAGTTCGAGTAACAAATTTCCTACCCCATCCGCAGTCGATGGGTCCAGACTCCCCGTTGGCTCATCAGCTAATAGTAATGCGGGGGCGTTAATGAGTGAGCGGCAAACGGCAACTCGTTGACGCTCTCCCCCCGAGAGTTGTCCCGGACGATGATTGAGCCTTTCGTGTAAACCCACTTTATTCAGCAGATTTTCAGCGCGTTCTTTTTTGTCTTGCGGATCGAGAGAAGCGGGAATTGTTGGAATCAGAACATTTTCCAGAACTGTGCATTGTGGTAGCAGATGGTGTTCCTGGAAAATGAACCCGATCTCTTTGTTACGAATATCAGCTTGTCTGTCTTTGGAAAGTTCAGACACATTCTCCCCCAGAAGTTCGTAACTTCCCGATGTGGGAGAGTCGAGGAGTCCTAAAATGTAGAGCAGGGTGCTTTTTCCACAACCGCTGGGGCCTGTGACGGAGACGGAGTCACCTTTGGACATTTCGAGTCCGACGCCGTTCAGGATTTCCAGATGACCGGTTGCCGTCGAGAAGGTTTTTGTCAGATTTTGAACACTCAGGTTGCTCACGACAGAACACCTCAAGACGGATTGTGGGAATAATCTTCGTTGATCTGGTCGAAGTACAAGCTGGGAACTTCAATCGACTTCATTTTTTCACCACGCTGGAAGTGACAACAGACGGTTTTCATCGTGCCACGTACCAGACGGGTTTGGTCTCGCCAGAATTCAAAATTATAAGTGATCGATTTCACACCTTTACGATACACGGCCAACCGTATTTCCAGCATGTCCTCATAGTAGGCTGGGGCTTCAAAGTTACAAGACGCTGAAACCCGCGGCCAACCGATAATCGAACCATCATCGTTGTGGTGCATGATCGTAAGATTGAGTGAACGGAAGAATTCATGTTCTGTTTCTTCCATGTACTTGTAGAACTGCGAGAAATGCACAATCCCAGCCATATCGGTCTCCGCGAATTGCACACGGCGACGATGAATGAATTGCGGTGGATCTGGAAACGGTTCTTTCACGATCATCCTGATGGAAAAAATGTATCGACTTAAGTCGTAGACTTCTCAGGGAAAAATCTCTGCAGAGTTTCCTCAGTCGGCTTGGGGGTCACGAGAGAGACCACGATCATCACAATTGCGGTTAAAAAGAACATGGACATTACTGGCATTGTGTCATAGACCGCGCCGCCAATCTTAAAGTCTACAGTGAACTTCTCGTTCGAACCAAATCCCGATTCACGGAACAGATAAACCCAGCTTGCCGCGCAAGTGATGACGGCAGCATAGGCTCCTGCTTTGGTGAGTTTCTTCCAGTACAAAGAAGCAAAGACAAGTGGAAACAGACTGGCATAACCACTGAAGCACCAAATCCCCAACGTGAAAACGCGACGAGGTTCAAACAGGCTGAAGGCATAGACCACAGCGACAATGGCAATGATGAATGCTCTCGCAATCATAATGGTTTGTTTTTCGCTGTAGCGACCTTTTCCACCGTAATGGACCACTATATCCTCAGTGAACATTGTCCCCAGGCAAAGGAACTGGCTATCCAATGATGACATGATGGCTGCCAGAACTCCGGCAGAGAGCAGGCCGGTCATGACGGGGCCGTTGAGCTTATTGACCATGAACGGAAGAATCGCGTTCGGGTTATTGGCGATGGGTGGAGGAAGATTGATCAGGTCGGTGGAGGCCCACAAACCAATCAAAATACACGGACACCACACAATCATGATGAAAAATGGATGTGCGACAACTGGTAATTTGAATGAATTGGCGCTTTTGGCCGTTAGCCAATGCTGGAAGAGGTGGGGAAACATGCCCACCGATAACGGCACGAAAAAGTAGGTGGCGAACTGAGTTTTTGACATGTGCATACGAGTCAGTTTGTCGGCATCAACGGCCGCACTCGCTTTCCGAAGGCTGGCCATCAAGGTTTCCTCTCCCCCCAACTTCATGGCGATCACGTAGAACGTGACCACTCCAAGGACCATGAAAACGCAAGTTTGGAAGGTATTGGCCCAAGCGGTTCCCCGCATTCCACCAAAGAAAACATAGATCAACACCACCACACAGATGATGAGTGAGGCGACTGATTTTGGGACACCACCGTTCATTCCCTCTTCAAGAAAGCCAGGGAAGGTGCCCGCTTCAAAGGTACCTCGCGTGACTGCATTGATGAATGTTCCCGAAGCCATTACACCGATCAGCAGGTAGGGAATCACCATGCCGACGAGGACCGGAAACAGCAGCACGCCAATTTTATCACTTTGTAATCGGTCGCGAAAATATTGAATTTGAGTTGTGTAGCCATACTTCTTGCCGAGTGACCACAGTTTGACTCCCAGGATGAAAAAACAGAGGGAGTGAATGATGCCCGATGAGGATGCCAACAGACCGTAAACACCGGCTCCTTCGACATAGGCTTCTCCCGTTGAACCGACCAGTGCGAAGGCAGTCATGGTCGTGCCGAACAGAGACATCAAGAGCATGAAGGGGCCAATTGAATGGCTAGCCAGCATGAAATCCTTGGAAGTTCCTTTGAACAGGCGACTGGAGAACAATCCCAGACAAAGTAACAGGGCGATGTATCCACCGATAATGCCAAGAACGATCATGCGTCACCCCCTTTCTCGGAAAGCTCCGAGAGGGCTTCATCTTCGACATCATCGGGCCATGCGATTCGAGTTGCCATGAACCAGATCACAGACGCGCTGAATGAAATGCACATGTGATAAAACAGTGTGACTGGGATAAAGCCAAACACCAGATTGGAATTGTTCCAATTCCAATTGTCTTGATGCAGAATGATCAGCAGGATCACCAAGCCGGCAATGATGAGCCGACCTTGTTTCAATTTGAGATGATTCGACATTTGAGAATCCGAAGGTGGTGGTGCGTGGTCACGATACGAAGGTAGAGTCTGAAGACATAATTGACTTCAAGTCGTGACAGTGTAACAGCTTCCTACCATCCACGAAACGATCAAATGGGAGAGATTTCCGATCTCTTGAAGCTCACGCGCGTCGCTGTTCTGAGAGCGAAACGCGACGTGATGCCGGATCTTGACCGTAATAGGTCATCAACGATTGATAAACTTCAGGATACTCAATCAGCAGTTGACCCGGCGCAGAAAAGAAAGCTTCCGTGCTGACAGCAAAGAATTCACCCGGATTTGTCAAACCGTAGCGACGAATCACCGAGGGCTGACGCTGACGAATTCGTGCTCTGAGCTGTTCATAGCCTTGGTTCATCACTTGGGACCACTTTCGATATTCGTCTTCCGAGGCCAGCGGGGGAGTTCCATCGACGAAACGACCATTCATCATATCGATCTGATGGGAAAACTCGTGGTAAACCAGATTTTCGGTATCGATGTTTCTGGCTCCTTCGAGCGTGTGCCGCCACGAAAGAATGACTGGTCCCTGCCACCAGGCTTCCCCCATACGTGCGGAACCCTGATCATTGACGATGCCCGTCTGGTTTTGGGCGTTATTTGGTGCTCGATAAGCATCTGGATAGACCAAAATCGAAAGGACATGATCAAAGTAGAGAGGTCCGATAGTGGAGACCATCATTCCAACCTGTGCCGAAATGAGAACCTTCACCGAATCGGTGAGCTGTAAACCCCCGCATCCCTCCCAGTTCTTCTCTCTTATGAAGATTAGAATAAAGCGTTTGATCGACGACTTCATTTCAGGAGAGATTCTTGACCATTCTGCATACTCTGAGTGTAAAGTTTCTTCCCAGTCTTGTGGGAAAGGGAGTTCTGCCCATTTTCGACGTTTTCGTGCGGTCCACCAGTTCCACATATGAGAAGTCCCTCGCTCAACGCATCAAAACCCTTGGATCTGTGGGGAATTGAAACATTCATTCACAAAAGATCCGTAAGGCAGGTCTTTCTAATGCTCTTATCTTATTTCATACGTTTGATTTAGGGTAGGCCAATTGCAATTCCTTGACGCGCAAAGAAAATGGCAAATATATCGATTTTTCCGAAAGTGCGAGCCGCAAACGGTCGATAGGATCTGTGTCAGAGGGTTTGGTTTCAACTAGCTCGTGAATTGGACCATTCCCTGAAGAACTTTCACTCGAGCTCTGTCAAGGATGATGACATGAAACTCAAGAAGATGGCTTTAGTCGCTTGTTTGTTTGTGCCCACACTTCTTACCGGTTGTGGGATGGCTCCTTACGCAGCGATCCCGTTTGGCTATGCAGGCTTGGTCGGTAATATGCAGACCGATTTGGGTGGTCAGACTCTGCCTTCCTCGTACTATCTGCGAGATGATGTGCAATACTTTCCAGCCGGTCCTGAGGAACAGCTTCCAAACCTGAAGCGTGCTCTTCGTCAGTACAATCTGGAGCAAGAAGCGAATCTCGACGATCAGTGAACCTGTTCGGCGAGTCGTTTGGCAAGCCTGCCTAGGGCAGGGCTGATGTCGTCCGGCTCCAAATAGACATTGAGCAAACTGACTGCATCACAATGTGCTAATGATGCAGTCAGTGCTTGATCGAGATCTATATTGTTAAACACCTCAAGATCCCATCCTCGACTGAGGATGTCGGGCATTCTTTGATAGTCTCATTTGGGGATGTCATTGAACCGTCCTTTCTGAATGAAATGTCCCGAGGTGTTTCCCTTGTTGTTCAGAACAACAACAATCGGATTGATCCATAACGTAAAGATGTTGAGAGTTCGAGACAGGTCATCTGGAAGGCTCCGTCTCCCACGAGCACAAGGGGGCGGAGCTTCTTCCGGGCGACTTGAGCTCCCAAAACGGCGGTGATCGCAAATTCGATAGAGGCATGGTATGCGGGATTCCGTGTGCTTAAAAATTGTTATGTCGCCTGCGCTAACTAGACAATTTCTCACATCGGCGACAACAACCATTTCTTTAGCCACCAATTATATCGTCGTCGATATTGTCGTGTACCTTGGAGTGCTAGATCACTTTTCGTGATCCGTCCTACGTCTCCTGGAGAAGTTTATCGTGCTGAAGTGACTTCGTTCGAGAGTGTGGTTCACGATTTCTTTGACTGTACCTTCTCTTGTAACGAATGCAATTTCTGAAGCGCATCCAGAGGCGTGAGTTGATTGATGTCCAACTCTTGAAGTTCGTCAACAACTGGATGAGGTTCACTCTCGAAGAGGGAGAGTTGGCGAGTTTGCTTTTGGGTTTCACGCACAGGAACTGTCGGTTTGCCGCGTTCGTCGAGATGATCTTCTTCCAGACTCTCCAGAATGACGCCCGCACGGTCGAGGACTTGTTGAGGGACTCCGGCTAAGCGAGCGACGTGAATTCCGTAACTTTTGTCGGCAGTTCCTTCCACGATTTTATGCAGAAATATCACGTCAGATTCCTGCTCGCGCACAGCTACGTTCCAATTTGTCGCCTGTTTCAAAGTTTGTGTAAGATCGGTCAGTTCATGATAGTGTGTGGCGAACAGCGTTCGTGCTTTGATGACATCATGTAGATATTCGGTGACGGCCCAAGCTAGGGAGATACCATCGTAGGTGCTGGTTCCGCGTCCGATCTCATCGAGGATGACCAGAGAGCGATCGGTGGCCGCGTTCAGAATGCGGGCCGTCTCTGTCATTTCGACCATGAATGTACTGTGGCCTTTCCCGAGTTCATCACTGGCTCCGACACGAGCAAAGATACGATCAGCGATGCCGATACGAGCTTCACTGGCGGGAACATAGCTTCCCATCTGAGCAAGGATCGTGAGCAACGCAGATTGGCGAATGTATGTACTTTTTCCTGCCATGTTGGGGCCGGTGATGATCTGCAAGAATCCTGTCGGTCCTCCCAACCGGGTATCATTGGGGACAAATTCTCCGGCATCCAGAATGTGATCCAAGACCGGGTGGCGTCCCTCGCGAATGTCGAGTGCTGAATCGACAGTCATTTCAGGACGACAATATCCTTTCTGATTGGCCAGATGAGCCAAGCCCATTAAGACGTCTGTGATGGCGAGAAGTTCGGCAGTGTTCTGCAACCGTTCGACTTGTTCCGCCACTCGCTCACGAAGCTCGTCGTACAATTGCTGTTCGAGGGTGATCGCTCGTTCTTCAGCCTGTAGGACTTTCTCTTCGTACTCTTTCAGTTCCGGCGTGATATACCGTTCCTGATTCTTCAGCGTCTGTTTACGAATGAAATGATCGGGCACCTTGCTCTGGTGTGCCGCAGTGACCTCTAGATAGTATCCAAAGACTTTATTAAAACCGACCTTCAGATTAGGAATACCGGTCGTTTCGGATTGTTCTGCCTGATAGGAGGCAATCCATTCTTTCCCGCCTTTGGAGAGTGTCCGAAATTCATCCAGTTCTTTGTTCACTCCGCTGCGGATCATCCCACCGTCCGACATAAGGAGTGGGGGATCGTCGGAGAGGTTTTTGTCGATATCGGAACGGACATCTGCACAGAGATCAAATCGAGACTCGATCTCTTGGAGAAGGGACGAAGATCGCCCCGTCATTTTTGCTTTCAGAGCCGGAAGTATTGAGAGGGTCTTTGCCAGAAAACTAAGATCCTTGGGAGAGACACGCCGAGTAGCACAACGAGCCGTCAGGCGTTGCAAATCATAGGCATCATCAAGCAGCTCTCGAACATCCTGCATCAAGGTAAGATTGGTGATAATCTCGCCAACCGCATCGAGTCGTTGGTTAATCTGGTTTAAGTCGGTCAGCGGATTGGTTAACCAGTCTCCTAACAGTCGAGCTCCCATTGAGGTCACTGTTTGATCGATGACATCCAGCAAGCTGTTATTTCGTGTTCCCTCGCGAATGGTGGTCGTTAATTCAAGGCTTCTGCGAGTTGCTTCATCGATGATCAGGTTATGTCCACGACGATAGGGCGTGATGCGTGTAATGTGAGATAAAGAGGTTTTTTGAGTCTCTTGGACATATTCCAATAACACGCCAGCAGCAGTTGTGGCGGGAGATTCCTCTTCAACATCAAACCCTTCGAGAGTGGCTGCCTTAAAATGTTCTTTCAGTGTTCTGCGACACTCATTGTGAGAGAAACACCAGGCTGGGCGTTCGGTGATGAGAGTGGTGTTGGTGGAATACTCCGAATTGCCAAGCAGATCTTCCTTCATTTTTTCTGGGATCAAAAGCTCGGAAGGCGAAAGTCGTGCAAGTTCATCGGCCAGATTCTCCGGGGAGACCGTGGCGGCTTGAAATTTCCCTGTGGAGAGTTCCAGCCATGCGAGGCCGAGTTGTTCTTTCCCCGGAGAAAGAGCTGCCAAGAGATTTTCAGACCGTGGATCAAGAAGGGAGTCGTCGGTGAGAGTGCCGGGTGTGACAATTCGCGTCACTTCTCGTTTGACCAATCCTTTGGCTTGTTTCGGATCTTCAACTTGTTCACAAACCGCTGCCCGCCGACCGGATCGAATTAACTTCTGCAGATAGTTCTCGAGTGAGTGATACGGGAAGCCTGCCATCGGGATGGGATTGTCTGATTTTTTGTCTCGGCTGGTTAACGTGAGGCCCAGAATTTTGGCAGCATCTTTCGCATCTTCGTTGAAGAGTTCGTAGAAGTCTCCCATCCGAAAGAGCAGGACCGTTCCCGGGTTTTCCCGTTTGACTTCGAGATACCTCTCCATCATGGGGGTGAGTTTTTGAGATTTCTTAGACATGGAATCCGTTCTGTGATCTGCTGGTCTCAATCGTCAGGGAACAACTCACTCACGCTGGTGCGATCATGGATTGAGCGAATTGCCCGAGCGAGCATCGAAGCGACTGAAATGACTTCTATATTGGACGGTGGACGCTCCTGACTGGTCTCGATTGTATCTGTGACAAACAGCTTCTTGATCGGACTGTTTTCAATTTTTTCTGCAGAGCCTTTCGCGAGCACGCCGTGCGTGACGACGGCAAAGACATCTTTAGCGCCTCTGGCTTTTAGCAGGTTGGCCATGCTGATCAACGATCCACCTGTAATGGTGAAGTCATCGACCATGACGACATTCTTGCCTTCGACTTCTCCAATCACCTCCAGCACTTCGGCGTTTTCGGAGTGATCTTTACGTTGCTTGTTTCCAATCACAACGGGGACACCCAGCAAATTTGCGTAGGCGGAGGCTGATTTGGCAAAACCAACATCAGGACTGCAAACAACCATGTCGGGTATATTCAGCTTGGCAATATGCTGGCAGATCATATGACGTGCATAGAGATGATCGACGGGTATGCCGAAGAATCCTTGAATTTGTGGGGAGTGCAGATCCATCGTCAAGACGCGATCTGCTCCGGCTGCTTCAATCGCATCCGCACAAACTCGGGCTCGAATCGAGACGCGGGGCTCGTCTTTTTTGTCTCCCTTGGCGTAGGAAAAGAACGGGATCACTGCGGTGACTTGT
>JAQWSQ010000113.1 GCA_029243145.1 Planctomycetaceae bacterium
GAAGACATCAAATTGGTCGAGCAATCTCATACCAGTCCAGTCAATGATCCAGTACTGCTGGCGAATCGATCAGTCTCGACTCCCATGTTCTGGAGCATGCTGACAAAGACATTGCATAGCGGGGTGTTGTTCTGTGAGTTGAATGCGAGGTGCTGCCCGTGCTGAAACCCGCCACCGGCAAGAATGATTGGAAGGTTGGAATTATTGTGAATATTGGCATCGCCCATATGACAGCCATAGAGAACGATTGTGTTATCAAGCAGGTTGCCATCCACCTCATTGACGCTCTTAAGATCCCGCAGAAACTCACCGAACAATTCCATTTGTGCGTTTTCAATTTCCTCAAGCCGACTCAACTTCACTTCGTCTTTACCGTGATGAGAAAGATTATGGTAGCCACCGAGCGTTCTACCATCATCAAACGTTACACCTGGGGTGCGTACACTGCCGAGGAATAGGGTGATGACCCGAGTTGAATCCGTCTGCAAGGCAAGCCGACACATGTCATTCATCATGCGAACCATTGCGAAAAATTCTTTCTTGTCTTCCGGATACTCGGGCAACGCTTCATCGACAGTGGGTTTCGGCCTCGCTTCCCAGGCTTCCGCATCAGTGAGCCGCTGCTCAAGACTGCGAACTGCGGTTTGGTATTGATCGATTCTCTGCCGATCTGAATCGCTTACACGTTTGCTTAAATGCGAACTCTGTCCTAACACGACATCAAGAATGCTACCCTTTCTCCGAAGCCGATCGAGTTGTGCTTCCATCGCATCCCGATCCCCCTGTAGAAACATTTTTTTGTAGAGATCAGCTGCGCTCTTGATGGTGGGTATCTCAACACCGGCCTGTGTATAAGAAAGACTCCTCACATCGTTGATGCCAAGAGAAAGCGACCGGAATCGTGTCTTGTTGCCCACCTCATTGGCGATTACCTGGTCAAGAGAGATGCTATTACGAAAACTCGCTCGCCCCGGATGTGGAGCTGCAGTCAGAAAGGTTTTGTCAGCACGGTGGCCACCGTCAACACCGGGATGAGAGAGCCCGCTGAATACGGTGAATTGCTCCCTGTGTTCTGTGATTTTCTCAAGGTAAGGGGACATCGCATAGTCTCGTCCCGCCGTCTTTGGAAAGAATCGCTTAGGAATAAAACCAAGATCCTGATTGATCGCGATCATACGTTTAGGAGCAGCTTCTACTGAAGAGGCTCCAAAAGATTCCAAAAGAGGCAGGCTCACGCTGACACCAGCAGTTTGCAGAAATGTTCGACGGTTGGTTTTCATTAGCCTATTTCCTTAAGAACAATGGGCTTTGGACAATTTCATGAATAATCGTCCGCATGCCAAATTCTGATGCACGACTTTTCTCGAGTATGGCCGACACCTCATCCCGATCAGCAAATCCAACCGGCGCTCCAGTGGCATATACGAGGAGTTGCTCAGTTATATTCCGCGCAATGACTTCTTCATTTTTGAGCAGCAATTTCTTAAATTGAAGAACATCTTCGAACGGATCCCCCTCTGGTGTCACTCCGGAGGCATCGACTGCATTTCCAACAAAGTGCACATACTCATTGCCGCTTCGACCCACACCTTCGATCCGCTCAGATCCTTCACCCAGTGAGCGGTAATTCTCCCGCCAACGTCCCATGACATCGAATCCTTCTAACGCAAAGCCTGGAGGATCAATCTTCTGATGGCAGCTCGCGCAGGATGCATCCTCACGGTGCTTTTTCAGCAATTCACGAATTGTTGTTGCACCACGAATATCTGGCTCTACGGCAGGAACCGATGGCGGTGGTGGGGATGGAGGATCGCCGAG
>JAQWSQ010000127.1 GCA_029243145.1 Planctomycetaceae bacterium
GGTGATGAACAAATGGTCATCCACTGTCGCATGCCCCCAGCCATGCTTGGGCGTATCGATCCAGATGAGGCAACGGTGAGAGAGTACGGCGGCGGTGAAAAGCAGCCGGTCAATTCACCACCTGCTTCGATACCATCGCCAGTAACAGAAACGACATAGCGTGTTGTTCACCAAAGTACGAAATCTTTCTGGCCAGCGAGGTATTTTGACCGGTGCAACCTCAGGCGTAGGGCGAGCACTTGCTCGATCGCTTGCGGAGCGTGGTGTGAGATTGGTCATCACAGGTCGCCGTAACGCGAGGCTTGTCGATCTCGCTTCTGAATATCCGGACTTCCTTGTGCCTTTCTCTGGAGATATTACAGATAGTCTTTTTCAGGAAGAGTTGGTTCGCTATTCGACGGCAGAGTTAGGAGGTATTGATTTGTTAATCACAGCGGCAGGGGCAGGGGCTGTCGGTCCTTTTTTTAAGTCATCAACGGAAACAATGAGGAAAGTATTCGAGATTGATTTTTTCTCCCCAATTCAACTTGTTCAAAAAACACTTCCGCAATTAATCAATGGCCGCACGCCCGCTGTCGTATTTATTGGCTCAATACTTGGCAATCATCCGTTGCCTTTGCATTCTGCATATGCAGCAGCAAAGGCGGCTCTTCATGGATTTGTCGGGGCGGTGCGGCCCGAACTTGTGTCATATGGTGTTGATGTAAATGTCGCGGTACTTGGCCCGACGCAATCTGAATTCTGGGATAACCTCATCAGTGGTGAACGAGCGGATTGGTCTCAGGGCCGCCCTTTGTCCGCAGAGATTACAGCCGCAGCTATTGTTTCAGGACTTGAGCGAGGCGTGCCGGTTGTGATTCCTGGGTGGAGAGCGAAAAGCTATATTTTGTTAGGTCGTATCTTCCCATCACTAATTGATCGGTTTGTTTGTTGGAAACGACGATCATTCGCTGAGCATCAATCGTTCGCTGAGCACGAGTAGCTCTTCAGCATCGAGCCACTGATCATTCGTTTGGAAAAGCTGCCGGATAGCTGCTTTGTGAAGTTTCATCTTCATTCCTCCAACGCCAAGAGCTCCGTAAAAGTGTTTTGTGCCATCGCGTCGGGCATGGTCAGTCGTGTGAACACCATCGATTCCAGCTGGAGGTATTGCATTGAGATCAATGCATACCTTGTTTGAAATCGCTTGAGACAATTGTGTCGCAGTGAGCATTTTAATTCCTGATTTGCCGGCTGAAATGATTAGGTCTGCAGACCCGATCACGGCCTCAATCATGTCTTCAGAGGTGGCCTCTACGTGTGCGTTCGGTGTCTTTTCCAGGATAGATTGGCAGCATGTAGATGCACGTTTGAGTGATCGTGAGACAAGACGGACATGGGCTCCTTCAGTTGCGAGAAGTCGACTGACTCTTTGACCCACAGGGCCAGTGCCACCTAAGATTATCGCATCGCAGGTTTTCATGCCCGCGGAAGTTGCCAGTGAGATATGTCGCTTCGCTGCAATAACAGCGGCGACTGCGGTTGTGTTCGCCCCAGCTGGATCCAGAAAGACACTTACACGAATAGAATCAAAAAAAGTTTCCGAGATTCGAGAGGCGACATCTTCAACTTTTGAAACATCTTTTCCACCAAGGAAAATTCCTGTTGACGAGAGATGATTTGCTCCGCGAGTGAACATGGCTCCGTGAACGAGGGGCGCAACATTATCTACCGAAACGTTGCCGTGTCGTA
>JAQWSQ010000141.1 GCA_029243145.1 Planctomycetaceae bacterium
CGATTCGTTCGAGCAAGTTCTAGACGAGTTGAAAAGCCAATTAGCCGATGAGCGAGGAGAGGAGTTTCTGCGCGAATTCCCGTATTCATGGCTGCAACTCGACCGCATGAATTTTATGGCTCCCGATGTTGATCGCTATCCGCTTTACGAAAAGAAAGAGGTTAGCGAAGACATGGTAAACGAGGTGCTGACGTTCTTCCGGCACAATGTGCACGAGAACCGTCCCGTTCCTGAATTGCTGACCGCGGACTATTCATTCGTCAACGCCGATCTCGCCAAAGTCTACGGGTTAGTGGGTGTACCCGACGATTCGGTTTTTCGGAAGTACACATTCAAGGATGGTCGGCGCGGCGGACTCATTGGCATGGGTGCCTTCCTCACGCTGACGGCGGACACGCTCAGTACATCGCCGATTCACAGAGCTGTATATGTCATGGAGAATTTCATGGGGATCCATCCCTCGCCGCCTCCTGCAGATGTCGAAATCACGGAGCCGGATATCCGTTCCGCCCGAACAATACGTGAAGTGCTTCAGGCACACCGCAGCGATGCGTCCTGTGCTGCCTGCCATCAGAATATCGACCCTTTCGGATACGCCTTTGAAAATTTTGATCCGATTGGAGCATGGCGCGACGATTATATTGATGTTTCGCAACCTTTCGGAAAGGATGGCGATTTCGAAACGGGGGCGAAGCTGAAAAGAAAGCGAGATTTCACGACGATACCGATCGATGCTTCAGCGAGTTTTCCTAGTGGAGCGACCTATAAAGACATCACTGAGTTCCGAAAGTTGATGCAAGAAAATACCAGTCGCGATCGTTTCGTGAGTTGTTTTGTTACCAAGTTGCTAACCTACGCGAACGGTGTGGAGCCTAAAAGCTTCACATCGATCGAGGCGATTCTTAAACAGTCCGCTATGCATGACTACCGAATCATCGAGACGATGGCAGCCGTTATCGACAGTCCCTTGTTCAGGGAGACGCCTCGCAGCGAAGATGCTCATCTACTTGGAGAACCCTCCAAATGATGCCAGTGCTCAGGCTGCAAGGCTTGGCAGATTGGATAATCGATTATGCGAGCTCAGTCATAGCTGCTGTTTTGTGGTCTGACTGATGAGCACTAATCCATATGAATCGCCTAAGGTTCCAACGGCTTTGCAAGCTACGGCAAACGTGGATCGTGTGAAAGCACGACACAGTGTCCGGATTGCAATGCTGATCTTAATTGTCCCTGCGGTCTACAACTTTTTATGCTTCAACTTTTACCTGAATCCCAGACGAATCCAACTTCCATTACACAGTATCTACGTAACAATCAATTCGCTCGGCATTGTATTGATTGCGTTCGTGATTTGGTCCTTCGGATTGGCGATTCTTGAATTTATTGCTGGCGGGCTCCACTCAATTTTGGCTCGAAAGTCGCTTCTCGACGACTGGAAATCAACAATGTATGTCATTGTCCGACGCGCTCCAAAATTTGCTGTTGCCGGCGCCGTGCTGTGGTCAATTTGTTATTCCAAAATCAAAAAAATGATTAAACAGCCGAGCAGGTTGAGACTTAGCATAATGCGATTCAGACCTTTGCACCTGAAAAACAAAATGATACTTCATCAAGGCAATGAAACGCTAGGCTTATGCATTGCCTTCATCGTGAGAACTTTAACGAAATCATATCTTTACTGTAACAGTGGTCTACTCCATCGAGTAGATTCCGAGTCAGTTTGCTTTCAATGGAACAACGATGACGTCCTAGCCAAATAAGTCTACGTGTGGACTAATTTATTTAGGATTCATTTGCTTTGCCGCAGTATGTTCTATTTTGTACCACCGATAAAATAGCGGAACGTACAGGCAAGCAGCCAACAAATGTGCTGCAACGCCAACAGGAACAGATACCGCATAGAAACCAAGTC
>JAQWSQ010000166.1 GCA_029243145.1 Planctomycetaceae bacterium
GACGCTCCTTCCGCTTTGATGCGGATGTCCGCGCCCTGCTCTGCACCAAACTTGGCCTGGGGAATACGATGGTGGAAAACAGATGGCTTGGTTTAATATTTTCACAAAAATTGATTATAATTGAAGTTCGGTCGACCGTCCTATCCTTTCCTCTACCAACGCCCTCCAAGATGTCAGTCATATTGGTTTATCGTCGTATGGCTATGTGTTGTAGGAAACATCGGTGGATTTTTTTGGGTGGTCTCGTAGTAGTAAAGTCATCAAGATTTTCAACCGTCAGCAACAATCAAAGCTCGTAACAAGTTTCACTACACTGAATAACGAGGGAACAGATATGTCGGCATTCTCACGTCGAAGTTTCATCTGCGCAAGCACGGCAGTCGGCTTGTCGGCCGTGTCGTACACGAGGGTCGCTCAGGCGGCCGCAAATGGCCAGCAGCCGGTCGTTGGATTCATCGGATGCGGAGGACGTTCAAAGAATCTCCGCCGAGGCTTTGATGGGGTGACGCGAGTGGCCTGGGCTTGTGATCCTGAGGAAGCTCGTGCCGGTGACCTGCAGAGAGAGACTGGGGCGAAGCAGACGACAGGCGACCTGCGAAGAGTTTTGGACGATAAATCGGTCGATGCAGTCGTAGTTGCAACACCTGACCACTGGCATGCGCCGGCAGCGATCATGGCGTGCGAAGCCGGTAAGCACGTCTACGTCGAAAAACCCTGCAGTCACAATTTCCGAGAAGGCCAGTTACTCGTCGAAGCCGCGCGACGAAACCGAGTCGTGGTTCAACATGGAACCCAAAGTAGAAATAATCCGCTCGTCGTGGGGGCGATCGAGATGCTCCGCGAAGGTAAAATTGGCGATGTCATGATGGCCAAAGCCTGGAATGTCCAACGGCGCAAGAACATCGGTTCTGCAAAACCTTCAACGCCTCCCAGCGGCGTTGACTATGACACGTGGGTAGGTCCAGCAGAATACCTGCCGTTTCAATCGAATCGATTCCATTACGACTGGCACTGGTGGCACAACTTTGGCACCGGTGATATTGGCAACGATGGTGCCCATGAAATGGATATCGCACGCTGGGGGCTTGGCGTGTCAGGTCTTCCTTCATCCGCCTCCGCGTTGGGTGGCAAGTTCTACTTCAATGACGATCAGCAGTTCCCGGATACAGCCAATTGTATTTTTCAGTGGCCTGGTGACGGCGCTGTCGGTCACCGAAGACAATTGATGTTTGAGATGCGAATCTGGTCAAAGAACTACCCGCACAATTGTGATACGGGCGTCGAGTTCTACGGAACCAAAGGAATGCTGTTCGTCAGCAAGCGAGGCAAACTGGAATTGTGGGATGATGCGAATAAACACGTTCAGATTTCCAAAGATCAATTCAGCAATCAGTCACTGGGGCTCCCACGGAACCACCAGATCGACTTTCTTCAAGCCATAGCTGAAAACCGAAAGCCGGCAGCGGACATTGCCACCGGGCATGAATCTGTTGCGCTGATCCACTTGGCAAACATTTCTGTTCGCACGGGACAATCCCTGCAGATTGATCCGGCATCCGAGTCGATTACGAATGATCAGGTTGCCAATGGGTTACTGACCAGAAAATATCGAGACGGCGGGCACTGGGCTATTCCAGACGGAGTGTAACAATGTCTGTTGCGGAACCCGTCGAGACTTTCGGTCTTCGATGAGAGTCGAATATCTGGGTGATGTCCTGGACAGGTTTTAAAAAAGCTATTGTTTAGTTGTGTCGCACTTTACTTCTCCAATCATCACTTCTTAAGGATGTCCCGTGTTTCGTTATTCACTTCTTCTCTTGTGCATCGCATTTGCTCATGCTGCATCGGCGGATGACCGGCCAAACATTATCGTGTTTTACACCGATGATCACGGGTACGCCGATTTGTCATGCCAGGGTGTCTTCGATGACGTTCGCACGCCGAATGTCGATCGATTGGCACGGAATGGTGTTCGGGCAGTGCATGGC
>JAQWSQ010000175.1 GCA_029243145.1 Planctomycetaceae bacterium
CTTCGACGTCTGAGCCGAGTTCCGGCACGTTCGGTGGCGGTGGTGCAGGCGGCGAGTTGAGAAATCGACTCATCAGAATCATGCCTCGCACCGCCGGCGAGGTTCGCTCTCCATTGGAACCGGCGACGAGAAATGCTCCTTGTGTCAGATACCCACCGCGAGGTGAATCGGGCGGTAATTTGACGGTCTTGAATTCGTTGGTCGTGACGCCGGGGATTCCGTAGTGAACGGCCAACTGAGCGTTCACAGTGGCAAATTCCGACTTGATCAAATTCGACACTGGCAGGTTATGCTCGATCAGTGTGTCGAAAAAAGCGATCACTTCCTGCTTCATGGAATGCCGGAGCCCCGAGGTGTATGTCGGATACTTTTTGTCCGACACCGAGATGCCGTCCAGGCGAGTGAAATCGGCCCACTGCCTGGCCAGGGCTGCAGCGAATCGCCGACTCCTTGGACCACCAAGCAATCGGTCGACTTCACGGTGAAACGCATCCTGATTCGACATGGCACCTGCTTCCACTGCCCGATAGAGCTGTTCATCCGGCGGTCCGCTGGTGAGAAAACAGGCCAACCGGATCGCGATCTCCCGTGGAGCTAACATCTGCGAGTCCGGGTCAGAACTTGCTTCCTCATTGAGATAGAGAAAGCCCGGCGAAGCCATGACGACGGCGAGTGTGTCAACCATTGCCTCCTGGAACGGTTTGCCCTTTTCTCTCTGCTTCTGGAAATATGAGGCGAGTCCGTCGATGTACTCCGGCGCGGGCTCGCGGCGTCGAAATGCTTCCAATGTGAACCGTTCGATCAGTTCACGGGCATTGGCATCGCTCCAGACGATTTTCGTCGGCGTCTCTGGCGAGGGCTCGACAGGGCAGAGCAAGGCATCGAAGAAACTGCGTTCTTCAGGATAGAACGGACCTTCGACACTGAACGAGTCGATCCAGATGAGCCCCTGACTCTTCGCACCATCCTTCTCGATCTCCCCTGTCCGCTCCAGAAAGTTCAGATAGTGTGAAAGCCATGCCCCCGTACGATCCTCGGCAACGTAGCCGCCCAGACGACGGCCCAGCAGAGCCGGACTAGGAATGTCAACGACACTTTCAGTCGGTTTTTCGGGCGTTCCGTCGATGTGGAGTACGGCCCGAACGTCCTGACCAATATTTAACCTTATGAATCGTCGGAACGGCGCTACTTCTCCTTCAACGCCAGCCGTGACTCGAATCCGGTAACTACCGCGTGGATCGACCACCGGTCCAAAACTGAGGTGCCGTAAGGGTTCATCGAGGTAGACACCACTTTCCACCATGGGCCGCGCGAGATACTTCTCTCGCATCTTCGAGAGCCGCACGACCTTGCCAGTCTGCCCTTTCCAACGCTCAACATCCTGGCGGAAACGGTTGGTCCAGTTGTTTTCGGGCTCATCCACCCTGGTTTGGACAGCCTCGCGAACGCCAGCCCATTTGAAGCCTTCCCGTAACACCTCCTGTGCCAACCCGTAGTATTCGTCGAAATGCGAGGTCGTGAAAAACTGGCGGCTTCCCACGGTGTCGAAGTTGACGACATCGTCGTCGGGAGGAATCCTCTGACGGGGCGGTTCGAAGCCGAACAGGTGACGAATTGTGGCGGCGTACTCTCTGCGGTTGAGACGCCGCATGACCACCTTTCCGCCGTTGGAAGCGAGCCGCTTGCCGGCTTCAAACAATCCTTCCGTGAGTGCCCCGATCACGGCCTCCAGTTCAGTATTCGATGGCTGGGGCTCATCTTCCGGCGGCATGTCACCCCCGTTGAGCACATCGAGCACATCTTGATAATGCAACGCCTCAATCTTGTCCGAGATCGAATAATCCAGCCTGTCAAACCGAGCGCTGCCGTTCTGCTCCTCTGGCCCGTGACAGCGGATGCAATGAGTCCGCAGGAAGCGACTCAGAACATCCGGGTTCAGTTTCGTCTCGCGCGTTGCGATGGCCGCTGGCGTTTCGGCGGCATGAGTCACCGCGAATGGCACGTGGATAAGAAGCAGGCCGGAAATGAGCGTCAGCTTCGAAGGTAGCGAAAGTCGCCAGGACGTTCGGTTTCCAGACGCGTCGAAATTCCTGGCAAGTTTCGCTACGGCATTTATGACGGGCTTTCGGTTCATAGTTACCCTGCGTGGCGTTGTTTCAGTTCGTATTCGGTTGATGTTTGGTTACTTGAGCGATTCGCCGAGACCACCAGCGATTGATCGATTCACAGATTTCGGTGTCTGTGGCTTCGGGGCTGATTTCCAGCACAGCGGCCACCTCATCGAGGCGTTCGCTGCCGAAGCGGAACTGGCGTTTGTGGGCTTATGGAGCTTATGCGGCACCAGGACGTGCGAACCACCATGAAGCACTACCACAGCCGAAACGCTCAGGCGACTGCTGAAACATGCTAGACAGCCTGGATAAATTACACAGAAATTCAATCAAATGCATTTTCGGACCATCATCAATAGAGCTTCTCGCACCCAGAGGCACGGGGAACGGATGCAAATTTCCTTGCGGAGCAGCTATCACTGACATTTTCACTGACAAACCGGTTCTGCCCACTACCGGTGCCGAAATGCAAAACGGCTGCAAGATGCAGCCGTTAAAAGTGTTAAGTAAGTGGAGGATACCGGGCTCGAACCGGTGACCTTTTGGCTGCCAGCCAAACGCTCTCCCAACTGAGCTAATCCCCCTTTGGGTTTTGACAAAACAGAGGACACTGTCAAAACAGACAGTTCTGCGATTACGCAGGTTCATGTTTCATCAAATTTTTCATCGGACCGAAGAGGTCTGCTTCTTCACCGAATTTATCGGTTTGAACCATTTTTCCGGCTCCAATATTCCTATTGGTACCACTGTGACTGCTGGGTGTCAAGTTTGCCAAGAGTTGCCAGAGTCCCGTATCGATTTGCCTCTTTGTTCAAGCGGACTGATTACCGGAATAATTTTGCATCGCCATCTCCTTCACAGCCTTCAGATCCAGCTTTCCGGTCCCCAAAAGTGGGATTTCTTCCACCTCCAGAAACGAATCTCGTCCCGGAATCCAGATGTTTGGCAGGCCGGAATCTGTCAGCTTTTGGAGGAGTTGATCGATGGGTGTTTTGATGGGCAGGTGCAGAACGATGATCCGTTCCCCTTTTTTCTCATCCGGGACCGCAGAGACGGTCACACGAGGTAGCGGGTTGTCATCCTCATCATCAAGCGGATCATCTTCGTCGATGATTTTTGCCAAGGTGTTTTCAATGCGCACGTGCGGCACCATCTCGCCGCCAATTTTGGAAAACCGACTTTGTCGTCCCGTGATTTCGACGAAGCCTTCTTCATCAACCCGTGCGATGTCTCCGGTGTTATACCAACCATCGACGAGTACCTCATTGGTCTTTTCCAATTGATTCAAATACCCCGACATGACATTGGGGCCGCTGATCCATAACAGTCCCTCTTCGTTGATTCCCAATTCGTTACCCGAATCGGGATGAATGATTTTTGTCGAAACGCCCGGCAATGGTCTCCCGACGGTTCCCGGTCGGCAAGCGGATTGTTCGGTTTTACCAGACCGGTTGGGAGGCACATTGACGGCGGCGACTGGGGAGAGTTCGGTCGTTCCATAGCCTTCGGTGGGAAAGATTCCAAACTTCTTTTCGAAGGCTTCTGCGAGGTCTTGCGGTAACTTTTCGGCTCCCACGACAACGGTGTCCAGTTTGTGGAATTGCTCGGGAGTACAGCGTTTCAGATAGCTTCGCAAGAACGTCGGTGTCGCCATCGTGATGGTGACGTTGTGTTTCTCAGACAGCTTGCCGATTGTCCGGCAATCGAGTGGATTGAAGTGGTAAACCCCTTTCGGATCGAGACACAACACGAGCCAGAGTGTTCCCGTGAAACCAAACGAATGAAAGAAAGGCAGCGTGCCGAGGAAAACATCTTCTTTGGTGAAGTGGAACATCTGTTCGACGGCTTGCACGTTCGACATGACGTTGGAATAAGAAAGCATGACTCCCTTGGGCTCACCCGTCGAACCCGACGTAAAGATGATCGAAAACAGGTCGTCGGGCTTTTTCTTATGTAGTCCCAGAATGCATTCGACGAGGCGGACGGGCATCGCGAAGGTCATGAATGCTGCTTTGAGTTTGTCAGTCAAGCTGGCTTGTTCTTTGATGTCTTCCAGATACACAAACTCGGCCCCTTCGAGTTTGGTCGGTTTCTTTTCCAGAAATCGTTTGCTGGTCAACACATGTTTAATGCCAGCTTCTTTCACGCAATAAGAGACCACATCATCGGACATCGTATAATTCAGGTTGACGGCGACACGTCCATCCAGGGCGACGGCCGTGTTCGCGAGAACTCCACCGACAGATGGTGGCAGCAGGATTCCGATCTTTTCCTCCCCTGCCCCGAATGTTGTCCGTCTCAGGACAGACCGCAGTACCAGTGTCGCGAGCATGAGTTTTTTGCTGGTCAGTGAAGTTCCTGCCGAGTCGGCGACTTTTTCACGACCACCGTTTTGTTTGCATTTGCGTAAAAAGACTCTCGGTGGGATCAGCATATCGGGTTTCCGTTGTTCCATGGCGTCTACTCCCAGATGTTGCACGGCTTGTCGTACTTCATGCACGTCGTTTGGGTGATGTATCTCTTTTCCAAAGTTAATCGACACAGGATACGGCCAACGTTGAGGCCGCTTCCAGAAAAACTTGCCTCCCGAATAACTGAAGACCGAACCCCAGAGACCGTCCAGGTAAATCGGGATGACGGGGGCGCCCGTCCCTTTGATGATTTGCATCATGCCACGTTGAAAGGGCTGTAATCCCCCCGTTCGCGTGATTTCTCCTTCGGCAAAAATACAAACCAACTCTCCGTTTTCAATCGCTTGACGGGCCGACTTCAAAGACTGAACGACCGACTTTGGTCCATCGGTCGACTTGATCGGGATGACTCCAAAGATGCGAGCCAGCCAACCAATGAATCCCGTTTGCACGTAATCAGCCCAGGCAATCATGCGAATGTTTCGCGAGGAGGCTAATACTAGCAGAACTCCGTCCAACCATGAAACATGATTTGCGACCAAGAGCGCGCCCCCCTGCTCGGGGAGATTCTCCCGTCCCACGACGCGCACACGATAAATCGTGTGAGTTAATAGCCAGACGATGGCCCGGATGGTGGCTTGTGGGAGTAGCCATGAGGCATACATAATCACGGGAATCGTTGCGAACGCGACCACCATGAAAATATTGCCGGCGGGCATGTTCAACTGCCCCTTGAGTAACCAGAAGAGAAACGCCGAGACCAGCATCATGGAAAATGAGATAAAGTTTTTGGCGGCGAGAATGCGTCCGCGAGTCTCCCGTTCGCTGCGATGTTGCATGAAGGCTTCCAGCGGCACGTTAAAGAGGCCGGCTCCCACGCCCAATGTGAACAATGCCGCGAACGCGCTGTACTTGCCCGCCATAGAGATCGTCGCATATTGTTCCACGACGCTACCAACAATCGCCAATGACGCCGCACCGACGGTGATGATGGTGGCTCCGATGGGGACGATGCCGAGTTCGACTTTTCCTCCCGACCAAAGTCCTGAAAGGACCGATCCCAATCCTAATCCCACCACCAGCACACCCAGATAAATGCCGACATCTTTTTGGGACAGATGCAACTGTTCCAGAACCAAAGGATCAATGGCCATTTGTGCCAGTGACGCGAGAAACCAGAAGAAGGAAATTCCGAGTGCCGTGCGGAGTAACGGACGGTTTTGTCCCAGATGTTTTAGATCGCGAACAGTGTCTTTGAAGGCATTCCAAGGAAAGGGTTGATCCGGGTCGGCTGCTGGGCTGAAGGTGACAAACAGGCTGGTGACCCAACCGATAAAGGCGACTCCGATCAATGCCATGGCCGCATATTGTGGTGTGATTCCCCCCGCGAGACCAAGTTCGGTATTGACCGTAAAACCAAACAGATAATTGCCGGCGATAAATCCCATCGCACAGGCCACGACTGACGTAAGAGCCATCACGCCATTGGCGGAGGTGATTTTGTTGGGAGAGACGAGTTCGGGGATCGCACCAAACTTTGCCGGGCTGAACAGTGCCGACTGCGCCCCCATCAAGGCGACGACGATGAACAGAAACGTCACATTCCCCATTGCCATGGCGATGACGCCGAGCGACATCAAGGCAATCTCGGCGGCTTTACAGGCGACGATCACTTTTCGTTTGGAGAATTTGTCGGCGAGATAGCCGGCGTGGGCCATCAACAGTAGAAACGGGACCGTGAAACAAACGAGTCCTAGTGAAAGTGCCACTTCGTCATCGATCACCAATTTTGCAAACGGAACGGCCAGCCAGCGGAACATGTTGTCGTTAAACGAGCCGAGAAACTGCGTCGCCAATAATCCCAGAAATCCGGGACTCAGCAATCTCTGATTTGTGGTGTCCGCGTTCGTTGGGCTGTCAGACATCGTGAATTTCTCTGTACCTGTTGTGATGGCTCGTTGTGAGGGGCATAAGTCATCAGGCGTATTGTGCGTTGGAATCTCACACGAATCCATCCACTAATTGACGATATCTACTGCCATCCAGAGAATTCACAGGATCAGCCCACGATCAGCTTCGTGGTACGGCCCAGTGACCCTCGCGGTATTCACGTTGGGTCAATTGATTGGCTTCCGCGTGATTGGTGATCTGCTCAGTCTGCGGGTCGTATTGCAATAATTGACCAGTGCGGGCGGCGATGTTGGCAAGATGGACGATGGTGGCCGCTCGATGACCGACCTCGATGTTAGCGGCGGGAGTCGTGCCATGCTTGATCGCGGACAAAAAATCATCGTAGTGATCGTCGAGTGTTGGTCGTCCATCCATCTTGGCAATGAGTTTGTTGCGCGGACCGTACATCCGCCAACCTTGAGAATGTCCAACAATCAGCATTCCTTCCGTGCCGTAGAAAGCGGCTCCGTTTTCGTACTCTTCTTGTCGGTAGGGAGACCAGTCGCGTTGTTCGAAGATCAGTTGTTTTTTACGACCATTGGGAGAACCGGCAACGGGGTACTCACAGATGGCGTATTGAGTGTCTGGGAATTGCTGATCATCGTCGAAGAAATATTTCCCGCCCATGCAGGTGACGGCTGAAGGATGAGTGTCAACATCCAGTCCCCAAAGCGCGACATCGATGTCGTGTACGCCGTCGTTGCCGATGTCACCACAACCAAAGTCGTACCACCAGCGCCAGATAGCGTGTAACATGTTGGAACGATAGGGCTCTTTCGGTGCGGGACCGATCCATTGATCGTAATCGAGGTTTGTGGGAGGCGTGCCGGGCTGTGATTTTCCGATAGAACCTCGACGTTGACTATTCCATGCCTTGGCGACGAGGACTTCTCCGATCTCACCGGCGTGAAGTCGTTTGATGGCTTCTTTCAAGAACGGCGCGTTTCGACTTTGAGTGCCAACCTGTAATATTTTTTTCGTGCGTTTGACTGCATCGACCATCAACCGTCCTTCACGGATGTTATGGCAGCACGGTTTTTCGACATACACGTGCTTGCCCGCGTCGAGTGCCAGAATCGCAGCCGGTGCGTGCCAGTGGTCGGGTGTCGCGATCCAGACCGCTTGGACGTTTCGGTCATCGAGCACTTTTCGCAGGTCGGACGTTTGTTGCGGGGCATGACCGCTACGGGATTCGACTTCTTTGGCAGCATTCGCCAATCGTTTCGAGTCCACATCGCAAACCCAGGCAATTTCGATGTCTTTGCGATCAGCCAAGGTGCGTGTGTGATTCGTCCCCATGCCGCCGGTGCCGATAATACCCACAACGAGACGATTGTTGTCTTGTGCAGAGGCGAGACTCCCGCTGAAGCCGACTGCCAAAGAGGTTGCCCCCGCCGATTTGAGGAACGTTCGTCGTTTTTTATTGGTCATGGCGTTTTCCCTGTTGCAGAGCAAATGTCTCGAGTTGAGTCCCTACTCATCACGCGCGAATTTTATCGACCGCTCGATATTCGCGATCTTGTGGACCGAGGCGTTCTTGGACACCCATCCCATGAAGCATGGTGTTGTAGACATCGACTCCTTCCGCTTTCAGATCCAGAATCTGGTTGGTTTTGAAGCGGTTGTTGGCACCCGTGATGGCGTGGAAAATTCCTGAAAGCTCTCGCTTGGAATCGGAGTGACGACCATCCCCCGATTCGGTCGAGACGGTAATCAGAGAGTTTTCTAAAATGCTTTGACCGTTGGCTTCTTGTGCTTCGGCACCATCGAGACGACTCAGGAAATAGGCGACTTCTTGCATCTTCATATGAGCGTGAGCGCGAAGTTGCTCGTTGGATTTTTTCTCATTGAAACGATGCCACCATTCGTGAGAACAACCACCCGATCCCGATTTGCCGAGTTGCTTTTCGTCATCGAAGGTGAAGACTTTCTTGCCGTTATATTCGTAGTCACCGGTAATGCGGAGACGTTCACCGGCTGCGAGAAATGTGATCGACCCAAACCGCACACGATCAATCTGAATCGCCAGTGCATAAAGATCGGCCATCAACCTCCACTCGGAAGTGAGATCTTTGAGGGGCATATCAATCCCTTCGCCACCCGGATCGGCATGTCCGCCGTGTGCGAGTTGTGAGAGGTTGGGGATTTGTGGTGCTTGTGGATGTTTCTCTTTCATCTCGTAAGCGCGTTGCTCAAACTCGCGAATCCGTTCGAGGTGAGTGGCGATGCGAGCGCGAGATGACGCTCCTAAAGGAGATCGTTGTCCCGCATAGAACTTATATTGATCGACGACGGTATCCAAGACGCTTCGTTTCAGTCGCTCCTTGCGCAGATCCCCTTCTCCGGCAGAACCGAGAGTTCCGAAAACGCGGTCGAATAAGTCGCGAGGTTTTTCCTGCATTGTCGCCGCCACACTGCCGTCGGGGTTATAGCTGTGAACATATCGACTCACGCGGCTACGACGAAAGAATGTCCCCGCGACAAGCGTGGAAACCATGCCGTTCGGTAATCCCTTGGGATAAGCGGATCGGCGAATTAATTGATCAATCGATGCGCCGCCTGCCTTGGCCTCTCCGTTAGGAGGTGTTGCTGTGAACGCTCCCGAAGAACCATCGAAGTGGGCATTAATTCCTTTCGCATCACATCGAACCTGATCGACATGCCGCATGATCAGCAGTTTTTCTTTGAGCGGTTTAAGTGGTTCAAGGACTCCGTCATATCCCTCTTCCTGGAGTGGCGCCGGAATTCCCAGACCGAAGAAGACATTGAAGGCGCGGGTCGGCACTTCAGCAATCGGAGCGCCCCAACCTCGAGTGAGCATCATCTCTTCCAGCAGAGGCAAACCGACGGTGATACCGCCCAGACCTTTGAGTGCCGTTCGTCGACTGATTTTTTTTGGATGTGTCATCATTTCTTCTCGACGTTTGAGTGCGAAGTGGTTGAGAGCGGAACTGCGGGGGATTTTAACACAAGGTCACTGGTGACGATGGCAGTGATCAGACTTTGCCAAGTGCCGCCGTTCTTTTGAGTTTGCTGGTGAATTTTCTGGATGTGCTCGGCGTCTTCCGCCATAAGCGGTCGTCCGAGGCAAAACTGTGCAACTTTCCGAGTGAGAGATTCTTGCACACGTTGGCTGTCGGCGAGTAAGTTCATCAATTCTGCGGACGTCTCGTATGTAAGAGTCTTTGCGGTTCCGGGAATCAGGATTTGGCCATCTTCGCGAAGTGGATTGCCGAAATGATCTTTTTCGTGATAACTGCCGAGACCATCAAACTTTTCCAGCCCGAATGAGAGTGGCTCAAAGCGGGCGTGGCATCCACCACAGGCGACGTTTTTTAATCGCATTTCGGCGACGCCGCGATTGGTCAAGCCAGGTTTTGTGGGGACGGGAGTCGTATCGACACAAGGTGGTGGATCTTTGACGGTTCCGCGAAGCAGATCGTGCAGGACAAAGAGACCTCGGGTGACCATCGAAGCCTCGTCTCCTCCAATTGTTAAAACGCTGCCGTGTGTTAATAGGCCTCCGCGAGAGGAAACAGATTGCAAATCATAGCGGGCGGATGATTCGTCTTGAGGGGGAAGGCCATAATGTTGAGCCAGTTCAGGAGACAGAAAAGTGACTTGAGCCTTGAGAAGATCGGCGAGAGGCCGATTCTGCTTCCAGACAACCTCGGCAAAAAACTGGATCGTTTCACGTTTCATATTCTGAGCTAACTTCGGATCCCAGTCGGGAAACATTTTTGGATCGGGAGAGAGAGTGTCGAGCCGATTCAGATTCAACCATTGTACAATGAACTGCTGAGAATGTTCACGAGCGCGAGGGTCATTCAGCATGCGAGTGACCTGCTCCCGCAGTTTGGCCGGCTCTTGTAACTCATAGCGTTCCGCGGCATCGAGTAATGTTTTGTCGGGTGGTCCGCCCCAGATGATATAACTCAATCGATTGGCGAGTTCATACCCGGTTATATATCGGCTTTCCGCCGAACTGCGTTCTTGCTCCATGATGTAAACAAAGCGAGGAGACTGAATCATCGCTTGCAGAATGAATCCAACCGCTTCGTCGAAGTCTCCCCCCGCGGATGCCACGGTGGTTGAAATTCCACGATAGAGGTCAATTTCGTCACCATCGAGAGGACCGCGTAAGACCCAGCGTCCCATATCCTGGACGAGCTTACGCATGTTGTCATCAGTCAGCGTGCGACCTTTTTCAAATCGTTGGGCAAAACTTTTGATATCGAGACGTTCGATCACAATTTGAGCTAGTTGTGCGAAGGCATCAATGTGTCCTAAATCGACCGTCAAGTTGTAGCCGGTATTACTAAAACCATCGGCTCGCAAATCGGGCGGCAAGAGTTTTTTGGCTTCTGAACTGATATCGACATCAAAAATAACGCAAACGGTTTCAATGAACTCATTCACAGTTAATCGTCGCGCAAACGTGCGGATACCATCGGATTGGTGCTGATACAGAGCCGGGTCAATGGTCTCAAACGTCCAAGATGCTCCGCCAGCAATCCACTCTTTGACGGTTTGTTTCTCGTCCTTCGAGAGAGGTGGACGGTTTTTAGGCATTTCGTCCGACTCGATGTACTGCCATAAATCGCTTTTGATGAGGTCTCCCGGAATCAATGATTTCCCACTATCGCTTTCGGCAAACGCGGTTGATTTTTGGGAGAGATCGAGCCCACCCTCGCGAGTCGCCGGATCGTGACATTCCAGGCAGTGATTGGAAAGAAGACGGGCGATTTTTGTTTCAAACAGAATCGCATTAGGGTCCGCTTTTTTCTCGACCATCAGTTTCGTTTCGGCATCGGGGCCAGCTCGATAATGTTGCTGGACGTCTTCGAGATTCAGACTGCGATTAAAAATTGCAACCAGATGAAGATTGCCTTTCCAGACGCGGTCGCCTCCATGTTCGTTGGCCAACCCAAGTTGGTAACTGCCGTTCCAGTTATTTAGTTCACCGGAGATTTTCTGCTCTTTAATCAGACGGCCATCAACAAACAATTTGGCGGTTCCGGATCGGTCACGTGTGTAGACGACATGTTGCAGTTTCTTCTCGACTGTTTTTTTGGCAGAGCTCAATGACGGGAGGCCATTGGTGCTGGTGCGAGTGGTCCGCAAGCGGACATCGAAGTGATCTCCCTCCTGCCCTAACGTCAAATTCCGTTCGTTGGGGTTTTTGGAAATGGTCAAGATTCTCGCCGGTCCTGCCTGCGTGAGATTCTCGGGCTGAACCCAAGCTTCTAAGGTGACTTCATTGGTTTGTGAAATCGCTTTTGTCAGAGAGGAAATATTATCTTGAGAATGAATAGAAACGCTGCCTTTGATTTTCAGAACGCCATTCTGAATGGTCTCGTTTTTCCCATTCTCGATGACCAAGTCGACTTTTGGTTCGACACCCGAGACATCGGGAATCGTGTTCCCTTCCGCATGTTGAAAGGTGTACAAAACAAGCAATCCACGCGCGTTGCGGACTAACTCAGTCATTGAGCTTCTCTCGTCTTTCTGAGCAGACAGTCCCACAGAACCATGCGGAAATACGCAAATACTGATGACCATTAAGTACAAAGCAAAGGTGGATGATTTCATGCGACGCATAAGGGACTCGCCAGAGAGCTAAGCAGGATCCGAGTGGAAGAGATTCCCGCGGGATTTACCAAAAATGAGTATAATTGGAGAGCCACCAGAGCAAAAGACAATTCGGTCACTCACAAGAAATATGAGGGTTTTGAGGGTTCATCCGACTAATGCGTGTTCAGTGTGATGGGGCGATAGAAGCGTCGTTTCGAATTCTCTTTCGTTTCGATATCCATAAGCCTTTCGCTTCGATGTCTCGGTCTTGTTGTTAACCTCCCCCGTAGCTGAACTCGCAAGAGTTCAGAAGGCCCACACTGTCCTCGCATTTCGTCTGAATTCTTGCGAATCCAGCTACCTGTTCGTTGCTTCATCGTGCGGTTGTCGAATTTGCCAACATGTTTAATTCCCTAGCGAGGGATCGTTGAACAATTCAACGTGAGAAAGAGATGTACGCTTTTCGTCAAGCTTCAAGATGAATACGCAAATCCCGGATGAACCGTTTTGAGAAAGGATGTCGCACCTGTTTAACCAGTTTCTTTCAGTGGACGGTAGGCCTATTATAGAGAAGATAATGAAATTGTTCTGCGGAGCAGAAAGAAAAGTATGAGCAACTTGGAAACTTCTTCAACATCCCCCCATCGTATGGAATGTATGGAATTATGGGGAGGAAACAGTGCCGTTGATAAAACGATCAGCATGACGGGCTTGGAAGCTCAAATCTATAGCCGGCCGTATGATCCCGGTGAAAGTGGTGGAGATGTCTATTATTTTACCGCTTGTGCCTCTGGGCGTATCTCGCGATTTCTGTTGGCCGATGTCACCGGGCATGGTCAACGAGTCGCGGGGACTGCTGACAAACTTCGCGGCATCATGCGTGAGAATGTGAATGTCATTCGGCAGTCCAATTTAATGGACGGAATCAACAAAGAGTTCAGTGCGATTACCGAAGGTGGTGGCTTCGCCACGGCGGTTGTGGCGACGTACTTCTCTCCCCGACAAACCTTGACCGTCTCTTTGGCCGGTCATCCTCGTCCTTTGTTGTATCGTGCAGAAACAGAACGCTGGTCTGTTTTTGGGGAAGACGGAGATTCTGGTGAGAATTTGGAAGCCGCTTTACCTCTTGGGATCAAAGAAGATGTGGTTTTTCAGAATTTACAAGTTCGCTTCTCGCCGGGTGACATGCTGCTCTGCTACACCGACGCCTTTTCAGAATCGGTCGATGAATCAGATCAACTGATCAACACGCAGGGCTTGTTAGAGATTCTGAACCAAGAACAAACGGCTGCAAACTCTCTGGACCTTCTGACTTCGCGACTTTCAGATCTCTCCGCAACGAATTTGACAAACGACGATGCGACTGCCATCTTGGTTCGTCCCACAGGTCAGCGCATCACTATGAAAGCAAATCTGCTGGCACCTTTTCGGATGGTTTCTGGTGTGAAGGAAGTCAATTCCTCGGAAGACGAGTGATCTGAAGAACAAAAGTGCGATCACATCCAAGAAACCTGTATCCTTGCAACTCGATTGAAGACCCGATATGTCTTGCAGTGATGAACAACCCCCCGCATTCATTGGCTCTCTCGGTATCATTCGTCGATATGTCGATGAGATCGAAGAGTGGCTGACCATCTGGGACGACATTGAAGAAGTCTACAAGTTAGTTCAGGCAGATCGCGACGAAGAAGAAACATTTCGAGACTGTCTTCACAAGAGCCTTGAAGCCGAATTGGGCCTCAATCCCACAAAAGATTACATCATATCCGGTCTTTCCTTGGCTCATCATCAAGCCCCAGTTGAATGGCCCGGTGAAGAAACTCCCCAATGGGTGATTGTTCAATTCTTTCCCATCCAGCTCTACGGGCAAGCCGCCCGCGACAAAGTAAGCCGATTACCAAATGTCCAATGGCTCACGCTGTCAGAAATTGCCAAGGGGTGTTCGGCAGATGGAAAGCCGTTTGATATGAAACAGCGGCTCTTGATTGAACGGGCCGATTTGATCCCCGCGTATTTAAAATGACAGGCACGATCCTATTATTCGCCCCAGAACTATCGAGAATTCCGTAAGATTGGGTCTCGCACTTGTCGAAATGGTCTTCGCTGGATACACTTCTTCCATCGAATCGCGATTGATGTTGATTCGATTCAAATGGTCGGAGCCAAATGAGTAACGTCATTCACCCTAAATGAAGAGCGTTTTCCGACCGAACGGGGTATTCCGAGAGACCTGGATCCTCTTGCATCCCGTCCCTGTTCGCCGAATATGAATCGGTGAATTTGCTGCCTACCACCGGTTGTGTTGACCGCTCTGGAAAGCCGCCCGCGTCCTGAAAAACGCAACGAATTCCGAGAATTTCTTATTTGTCCGGAATTCAACCAGAGAGCCGATATTGCTCTCGCGGCGTTTGCGTCCGGTGGTTTTTGATCCCCTGCTGTGAACTCCTCCCGCCCGCTGATTTTCGGCGAGCGTCTCAACGGTGGTTCTGCGCTGAAACTGTTTCCTGAGTCAGGAGAACAGCATCGCGGAAGCTCCAATCGATTGTCACAAATGGTCTTCTTCATGAATGAACGAAGATCGCCCATCATTCTAAGGAAAATTCTTGAATACTTCAGAGCAGAATACAGAACAAGTAACCTTTCAAAGCCTGGACTTGATTGATTCCATTCAACGAGCCTTGGCCGACGAAAACTACGAAACACCGACTCCCATTCAAGCACAAACAATCCCACCCGCCCTTGAAGGTCGGGACATTCTGGGATGTGCCCAAACCGGAACCGGTAAGACGGCTGCGTTTGCATTGCCCATGTTGAACAAATTGGCGCAAAACAACCGTAAAGCCACTCCTAACCATCCTCTCGCATTGATCCTCGCACCGACCCGCGAACTTGCCATCCAAATTGGCGAGAGCTTCGGGACGTACGGACGACACATCAATCTGCGAGCTGCACTCGTCTATGGTGGCGTGAGTCAGCATCATCAAGTGAAAGCTCTTCGTCGTGGCGCACACATTGTGATCGCGACACCGGGCCGATTGATTGACTTGATGAATCAGGGCCATATTAAACTGAGTCAGCTTGAACTGTTTGCCCTCGACGAAGCCGACCGCATGCTCGATATGGGGTTCCTTCCCGATCTCAAGCGGATCATCAGCCAACTTCCCGAGCAGCGACAGTCCATGTTTTTCTCGGCGACTTTGGCCGGAAACATTGTCGAACTGACACGAAGTTTGTTGCGTGATCCTGTGACCGTGAACGTGACACCTAAAAACGCCAACGTGAAAAAAATCGAACAGCGCGTGATGTTTGTTCAAAGTGACAAAAAACTGTCGCACTTGGAAGATATTCTTGCGGGTGAAGATGTTGATCGGGCGTTGGTTTTCACCAAAACTAAACGAACCGCCAACATGCTTTCCAAAGAGTTGCTTCGCTGCGGCGTCAATGCGACTGCCATTCACGGCAACAAGTCGCAAAACGCCCGGCAGCAAGCGTTGGATGCATTTCGTAAACGCAAAGTTCGAGTGCTTGTGGCAACCGATGTTGCGGCACGAGGAATTGATGTCGATGGAATCACGCATGTTGTGAATTACGACATGCCTGTCGAGGCCGAATCGTACGTTCATCGAATTGGACGGACGGGACGAGCGGGAGCCGATGGCATTGCCATCACCTTATGTACTTCGGGAGAACGTCGCGACCTCAAAGCGATTGAGCGATTGATCAAACAGGATGTCCCCGTTGATCCCGAACATCCCTTCCCACAAGGTGGAAGAGGATCTTACGATGGCGGAGGTTCAAGCCGTAAACCTCGCTACTCGGGCAACAAACAATCACGCTCACGTAAGCCAGGCGCTCGAAATTCGGGTGGACCTCGGCCCTCCGGTCAAGGTGGCGGTCAATCGTCCGAAAATAGCGGCGGTGCAAAGCCTGCTCACCGACGTAAGCCGAATCGCGCTGGACGTAAACCGACCAACGCACCGAAGTCATGATGTGAATTATGAACCAATAAGAGCCCCGGCTGTCATGCAGTCGGGGCTCTTTTTATGTCTTTTGACTGACGCGTGCTCAGATTGGTGCAGCGATAACTAATATCAGTTTGCTTCGATGCCACGAACGTGTTGATTAGCTCAGTCGTAGCTGAACTCGCAAGAATTCAGAAGGGTCAACGCTGCCCCCGCAACTGCCTGAATTCTTGCGAATCCAGCTACCCGTTCGTTGCTGCATCGTGCATCTGACGAATTTGTTGTTTTGTTTGATTTCTGCGTGAAGGATCGTTGAACAATTCAGCGTGGGAACGATACGCCCGCTTTTCGTCAATCTTCAGGATGAAGACACAGCTCCCGGATGAATCTATTTTAAGCCTCGGGTGTGCGAGGGAGCGGAGGATTTTCTCAAGAAACGACATTGACCAAATCGCGTGCTCTGATCTATATATTCTCGGTCTAAACGGAGAGACTGTATGCATTTAGATCTGGGCGAGACTCAAGAACGTCGCTTCTGCTTTCGAGAGTTATTGCTGATTGCCGTAGTGATGACTGCCGGCGTTCTGCTTTCGTACTCTCCGATGATTTTCTCTGGTTTCTCGAGGATGCAGAGCGATCCGGGCGATACTCGATTCAATAACTATGTTTTGGAGCACAGCTATCGCTGGGTGACCGGCGACCCCATGCATGAGGAGTTATGGAGTCCTCCGATATTTTATCCCGAAAAAAACACTCTGGCTTATAGTGACACGTTGCTCTCGCTGGCTCCTGCGTACTGGGTATTGCGATCATTGGAGATAGAACCACATCGGGCGTTCGGGATGTGGATGATATTGATGTCAGTCTTGACGTACCTTGCCGCATATTGTCTTTTGCGACATGGCCTACGGAGGACGGCAATCGGTTCATCTCTGGGAGCGTGGATGATGACCTTTGCTAGTTCTCGCATCGTACAGATCGGTCATCAGCAGTTGATTGGGCATTTTCTGACGTTGATCGCCTTCCATGCCTTGATGGTCCTGTTTGCTCATCGCCCACTCTCACAGCGATATCGTCAATTTTGCTGGGGACTCTTTTGGTCCTGTGTGGTCACGCAGTTTTATGCCGGGTATTACTTTGGATTCTTTCTGTTCCTCTGCGTGGCTCTCTGCGTTGTTTGTGCGCTTTGTTTGTGCGCTTTGTATGCGTACGCTGCGCGACCGTTTGTTTCAGGTTCTCCGGCTCGATCTAAAATGCGTCCTGGGGACTTTGATGTTGGCTGTGGTCGCTCTGTCGCCTCTCGCGTGGCGTTATTTTATGGTCGCCAGTGAAGTCGGAATGCGAGGGTTCAGTAAAGCGGCATTACCGAGGTTGGCTTCGTATTGTTATCTGGGACAGACGAATGTCCTGTATGGCTGGTTGACCCATCGCTCGCATGTCTTTCGAGACTTGCCAATTCGTCACGAACATGCCATTGGGCTGGGAGTGGCGACTTTTCTTGTCACTGTGTGGTATTTGGTCAGGCATCGTGAAAACATGTTGGTGCGTTTGACGATCGCTGTCACCCTGACAATTGTGATTTTTTGCACCGTATTTCCCGGTGAATTCACGATTCACCGACTCTGGTTCTATTCCATCCCTGGAATGCGGGCGATCCGAGTGATGTGCCGCATTGGAATGCTTTTAGCAATACTAGCAGGAATCGCCATTGCCACACTCATTGATGACCAACAACGACGAAGGCTTAAAGTCGCCTCCATTCTACTCGCATTGTTTTGTTGTCTAGAGCAAGTTCATAAACCGAGTTCTTATCGCATTGAGACTGATCGAGAACGGATAGACCCGATTGTCAAAGCATTGCGTGAGTCGAATACGACTGGACCCTTTTTTATTGTTAAACTAGCACGAGTTTGGCATTGGCTGACCCCAATCGATGCGATGTGGATCTCACTTGAAGTGGGCCGTCCGACCGTGAATGGCTACTCGGGAAACTTCCCTCCTGAATACGACCTGTTCAACCCTCAGCCGGAAGAGATCGCCCCTGCGTTGGCCAAGTGGAAAGAGCGGTATCCTGAAATCTCAATCACCACGTTAAAATTGACTGATGATGATCGCACGAAAGACTCGACACATAATTTGGTCTCTCAGCCGACGTTCACTACTGTTGAGTGAAAATGGAATACTAATTCCCAGGGAGGTCGAGGGGCGAGTTATTCGATGGCGTTTTCAGAGACGCGGTGCAATTCATCGCCAAGTCGCCTGAGCAAGTCGAGCGTGTAGATCCCTGAGTTATGACCATCACTGAAGTGAATG
>JAQWSQ010000183.1 GCA_029243145.1 Planctomycetaceae bacterium
TGATACATTCCCAGCGGGAGCAGACCGCTATGCAGAAGCCCAAGGCTGCACCGCATATCATAAACTGGAAGAGATGCTGGCTGACCCCAACGTCGATGCCGTCAGCATTTGCACGCCCAGCGGCTCACACATGGATCCAGCCGTCGCTGCCGCCAATGCCGGCAAACATGTCGTTGTTGAGAAACCGCTCGAAATCACTCTCAAGCGGTGCGATAACATCATCAACGCCTGCAAGAAAAACAAAGTGAAGCTCTGCACGATTATGCCGAGCCGCTTTGGGGGAGCCAACATGGCTCTGAAAGAAGCCATCAAGTCGGGACGCTTTGGCAAACTGACATTGGGTGACACTTACGTCAAATGGTATCGCTCGCAAGAGTATTACGATTCTGGCGGTTGGCGTGGAACTTGGGCTCTCGATGGTGGCGGCGCCTATATGAATCAGGCCATTCACAACGTCGACCTCTTATATTGGTTGATGGGCGATGTGGCCGAAGTGAGTGGACTCACCGACACGCTGGCTCATAAACGAATTGAAGTGGAAGATGTTGGTGTCGCGACTGTCCGATTCAAGAACGGTGCCTTGGGAGTGCTGGAAGCGACCACTTCCTGCTTTCCAGGACTCCTTAAAAAAACGGAGATTCATGGTTCCGAAGGGACCGCAATTATCGAACAGGATGACATCCTCAAGTGGGAGTTTGCCAAGAAGGACCGCAAAGACGTCGGCATCCGTAAAAAGTTTTCTTCCACAGGTGAGAACACCGGTGGAGCGGCCGACCCCACCGCGATTTCGTATCAAGGTCATCTCGATCAACTGAAAGACTTCATCGGCGCGATCGAAAACAATCGCAAACCGTTAGTGGATGGAGAAGAAGGACGCAAAAGTGTCGAGATCATTTTGGCAATTTATTATTCGTCTCACAGCGGAAAACGCATTTCCCTGCCGCTCAAGAAAGATCCCCCACTGAAGTTCTTGAAGAAATAATATTGAGCATCATTTGTCGTCCAAACACCTGTTGTCATTTTGCAGAGGTTGGATTTGACGGTGTTTTCTTCGAAATTTCCGGCTTCTCCAGTTTCATGTAATCGAACAAACGTCCTTCGAGATCGTAAGCCTTGAATTCGAGCATGCCACCGTTGATATGTACCATCACATAGTGATGGCCACGACGGACGGTGTTCTGGAAGAACGGACGAAACGGTCCCGGCGTTTCAAGACTTCCTCCTCCACCACCGGTAATCATATAGATGACTCCCTTCCGTTCGACGGCTCGGCTCGCTAAGAGAGGCCAAGTTCGCTCATAGGAATGGATATGACCATTCCAGACGATATCGACGCCGTACTTTTCATAAAGCGGGACCAGCTGACGAACACGCGCATCGCCACGAGTCGACTTGTTGGTTTTCCACAGGTTTCCATAGTCATTCTCATCCGACGAAAACGGAGGATGATGGTGACAAACAAACTTCCAACGAGAATTTGACTCTGAAAGTTTCTTCTTCAGCCAGAGGTACTGTTCCGAATTCGGATCGACTTTACGATTGGTGTCGATCATAAAAAAATGCGCATTCCCATACTTGAAGTCGTAGAAATACTCTGGGTCGGGAAGGGACATATAATCGAAGTAGTTGCGGGCATTTTGCTCATGGTTGCCGAGCACCGGGTAGAAAGCAACACGGCCGATTAACGGTTGCATACTGGAGAAAAAATGTTCTGTCCAATGACGATCGTTTGTTCCTGTATCAACGAGATCACCAGGGTGCAAAAGAAAACTTGGTCTTTGCCCCCACGCCATCGCGGCCAGTTTTCCTGAGACTGCGGGATTACCTTGCGTATCACTAATCACTGCAAACGCGAAAGGCGTCTCTTTTTTGACGGCGGTGGTGAATGTCCAAACATCGCTGGAGATTTTCTCTTTACTCTCCTCTACGGTTGACTCCACCCGGTAGAAATATTGTGTTTCAGGCTCTAAATTTTCGAGAGTAACTTCGTGAATGAAGGCTGGCTCGGATGTAGAAAGAGACTGTCGACAATCAGCCGTCTCTCCATAGTGAACGGTCGATGACGCGGAACGAGTCGTCTGCCACATGGCGGTCATCGCTGTCTGTGTGCCATGCTGCAAATACGGCCCGACCACCAGATCCAATTTTGGGGGAGGAACATACGACGCGACTTCGGAAAGTTTTGCGTTGTGAGAAAAATCATGCTCGATCCACTTCAGTTGAGCCGCTGAATCATACAGGCGAATTTCTCGAAGGCGACCTTTCAAAGAATGAGCTTCATTGCGGTCTCGGTACCCGGCCATCACCCAAGAAGCTTGCTTTGGATAGAGAATGTCCCCGGATTGATCCTCCGAAACGGCATCCAGTTTCCCATTCACATACAGATGCATGCGTTCTCCATCGTAGACGGCAACCACATGATAGTATCGCCCCGGCTCATAAAGCGTCTTCCCTGAAAGATACGTCATCAGCCCATCACCATCATTGCTCCCTTCAGACGCCAATCCAAAGTAAAACGACTTTTCATTAAAACCAAGAATCCAGCCCGACTCTTCACCGCCATTGTCCTGCAATACCCCAATGATTCCGCCCCACTGCTGTCGTTTCTCGACCGCCACCCAAGCAGAAATCGTGATCAATTTTTGAGGGAGCAGATCGCGCACATCGTCCAACTGAGAAGAAATGGAGATAATGTTTTTTTCCCCGGGGAAGGCTGCATAAGCTCCATACTGATCCATTTGAAAATCGACTTCTCCTGAGAGTGTCGCGTCTGGCCCGAGGCGACTTTTCAATTTTTCCCCATCGCGGCTTCGCGCGCTAAATGCCCAATGAGCAACCGGGTCAGGCCCTTCATGAGCTTGAAGCGATGAAGGAGGAAGGATTGCTGGCATCACAGTAACCAGTTTGAATATCACTAAAAACCGACAGATTCGAGTCACGGCATTACTTTCGAGCAGATGAGGTTGGAAAAATATTATACGAAATTGTGATATTATAAAAATCTAAGAGTCGGCCTGCAATTTTCATTTTGGCTCCGAATCACAAAAACACACCTTTTCACTCGAAAATCAAAAGACGATCTCGCAACCATACTCTTAGCGAACCATTATTTTGAAGACGTGACTGGACTGCCTTTCTGATCTCTCTTGCGTATAATCATCCGATACAGACTAACCTCTTCGAGACCAAGACTCCATATGCCTCATGCTATCAAATCCAGTCGTGAACAGTTCGACCAGTACAAAGAAGACCTCTTTCAGTCTGATCCCAACTCACGCGCCGGCGGTAAGCAAACACGAGAGCGATCGTCCCGAGAACTTCTGAAAAGTTTTTGGGTGATGTCTCGACCTCACCGCCCATCAATTTTTCTGTTTCTCGCGACACTTTCTATTGCCACCGTCCTAGCACTCATTCCCCCCGCCGCCACAAAGTTCGTTGTCGATAGCGTTCTCGGCGATCAGCCATTACCGAGCTGGTGGCCGAAATCATTGCCGCAAGAACCGTGGCCATTATTGGTCACAATCATTGCCGGGGTGTTAATCATTTCAATTGTCCGCGCACTACTGGCGATCTGGGGACGTTGGCATGCAACGCGCGTCACCAAGTTGATGCAGATGTCGGTTCGCAAAGATGTGTTTTCTCATGCGATGCGGTTGCCCCTGCATCGCGTTCAGGATCTGAAATCGGGGGGAGCAACTAGCATCCTGCGGCAAGATGCGGGTAGCGTGGGCGAGTTAGTCTTCGGACTGCTCTACAACCCATGGCGAGCCATCATACAGTTGTCGGGTTCTCTCATCATTCTCGCTTGGGTCGATTGGACACTATTGCTGGGAGCAATGGTTCTTGTACCGGTGGTCTATATCACCCATCGCACCTGGATCAGTCGGATTCGTCCGCAACATCGTCGCGTGAGGGCACAGCGGGAAATGGTCGATTCACTGGCGACCGAATCATTCAGCGGGATACGTGTTGTCCGCGCGTTTGGGCGACAACGGTCGGAAACCACTCGTATTCTTCGTGGCAATCATCTCATGGGTCGGCAAGAGCTGTTTGCCTGGTGGTGGTCGCGCTGGATCGAATTGGCGTGGGAGACACTCATCCCTTTCGCTTCAGCAGCTTTGATGGTTTATGGCGGTTGGCAAGTTTTGCAGAGTCAACTAACGCTCGGCGATCTGGTGATGTTTTTGGCGTATCTCTTGATGTTGTTAGGGCCACTCGCCGTGTTAGCTCAATCGGCGGCTCAGTTTCAAAATAGCCTGTCAGGATTAGATCGCGTGCTCGACTTACTCGAAGAGGATCGTGAAATGGACGATCCCAACACAATTAAGTTGGAGCACAATCAAGTCCAAGGCAAGATCACGATGGAGGATGTTTCTTTTCGTTACCCGAACGCTGATCAAGACGCGTTAACTGCGATCGATCTCCAAATCGGGGCTGGAGAAACCATCGCGTTGGTCGGCCCCAGCGGTGCGGGTAAAACGACATTCTGCAATCTGGTGGCACGATTTTACGATCCGACGGAGGGACGCATTCTGTTGGACGACCGTGATTTGAAAACCATTGATGTCGAAAATTATCGCCAACTGATCGGAGTTGTGGAGCAAGATGTCTTTCTGTTTGATGGCTCAATCACCGACAACATCGGGTACGGCAACAGACAATCATCCATGAAAGAGATTCGACACGCCGCGAAAGTCGCCAATGCCGACGAATTCATTGAAGAACTTCCTGAAGCTTATGACACGGTTATTGGGGAACGAGGCGTAAAATTAAGCGGCGGGCAACGCCAGCGATTGGCCATCGCCCGGGCGATTCTCGCCGACCCAAAAATTCTGATACTCGATGAGGCGACCTCGAATCTTGATACCGAGAGCGAGCGATTGATTCAGTCTGCTTTGAAAACTCTGATCGCCAATCGCACCTGTTTTGTGATTGCGCATCGCTTAAGCACGATCACGCATGCCAGCCGTATTCTCGTCATCGACGATGGGCGAATCCTCGAATGCGGCACCCACTCAGAATTGATGGAACACAACGGGCGATATCGTGAAATGGTCCAATTACAGACAAGCCCGGAACCAGTCATTTGATTACGGTCGCGGCGTTTTATCTTTACCACGCCCAGTTCCACTCAGTAACGCCAAGATTGCCGAAAAGAGTGAAGCTCCCACAATCGACCAGATGACGGGGAATGCTTTCCCACCAATCTGGACCGGAAAATACTCTGGTAAATCGAGTTCTCGGGCGATCCAGATTCCAATCAATGCACCGATAAAACCGAGTGCGATTGAAGCCAGACAGCCGCTGCGGGTTGCCCCGACGAGACTCTGTGCAATGCTCCCGCAAACTCCCGAAATGACTAACAGAACGAGAATTTCTAGAATGGACATAATTGTATTCCTGTATATAACGGGGTCGATCTGTTCTATCCTGTCATAGATCACAATTGATTGAAAGCCGATTCCAGTTCTCGCTGCAATGACTCTGCGTCTTCCAATCCCATCGACAAGCGAACAAGACCATCACCGATACCGTATTCCGCACGCTCTTCAGCCGACATAAATTTATGAGAGGTGCCTGTCGGATAGGAGAGCGTTGTTCTGGCATCCGCCAACGTCGGAGAAAAAGGAATCGTTGCATGCAGCGATTTCATGAATGGATTCACGCCGGCTTTTCCTTTCGTCAAATCAAAAGCCAACATTCCTCCAAAACCGTGGGGTAATAATCTCTCGGCAATTTTGTGAGAAGGATGATTTGGCAGCCCTGGGTAATAGACTCTGTCGACTTTGGGATGAGAGTCCAACCATTCAGCTAAGGTCATTGCCGTTTGCGAGACGTGTTTCATCCGTAGTGGTAAAGTTCTCAATCCACGAGAAGCGAGCCAGCTTTCCAGAGGGTTTCCATTCGCTCCGAATAACGCAAGAAATTGGCGTGTTCGACGGATGATATACTTATTGCCAACAATCACGCCCATCATCACATCGCCGTGTCCATTCAGATATTTGGAGGCGGAATGTACGACGGCAGCGGCTCCCATCTCCATCGGCTTCTGAAGGATCGGCGTCGCGAACGTATTATCCACGACAACCGGAACGCTGCCGACTGCCTCAATGATCTTAGGAAGATCGGCCACCTCCATCAACGGATTGGAGATCCCTTCCAAGAGGCAGAGTTTTGTTTCGGGACGAATCAGCGCACTCAGCGAAGCGGGATCGTTCGCGTCAAAGAAAGTCACTTCCACACCAAAAGATTTTTGCATCTGTTGCAGAAGTTGTACGGTCCGTCCATACAACACACGGGCGGCCAGAATATGATCGCCCGTTTTGCAATGCGACATCACCAAAGCCGAGATCACCCCCATTCCCGACGCACCGACAACCCCCTCTTCGGCGTGTTCGAGACGAGCAACATCCTCTGCAAACGCGGCTTGATTCGGATTCCCGTCACGGGTGTAAATGTATCCGTGTTGCTCTCCCGAGACGACCTCGGCCAACTGGTCGAGCCCTTCAAGATCGAAGGCCGTCGTCTGATAAATGGGAGGATTGCTAGGAGGGGTGGTTGACGGCTTCGCCCAGCCTCCTCGAGCAGAGATCACAGAGTCATCAGATGGAGATAGCGAATCGGTCACAAAATCACCTCGTAGAGTCATTTTTCGAATCTCGTTATATCTTAACCTAAAATCATTTCGGAGTCTCTGTTGACGAAATTCTGCAAAGGAACGAACATTCACAAACTATGAACTGGGTCGCAATTCGACATTGGCTGGAATACGCAGTGTTTCGTGTACTCGTCTGCTTCGTGCAGGCGATGACGTGGAAGCAGTCGGTCGCTTTCGCGCGTGGATTGGCTTACATTTTTACGTTTGTGCTTCCTAAAAAACTGACTCGATATGCCGTGGCGGAAGAGAACTTGCGTCAGGCATTTCCTGGAGAAATGACTGACAAAAAGATCGAACAGACGATTTACAAAATGTGGTTGCACCTGTTTCGCATGGTGGCTGAAATTGTTCAGGCTCCTCGCAAAATGCGATTAGAGAATTTTTATGAATATATGACCTTCCCACAGTCGGCTTGGGCTGTGCGGACTGCCTGTTCAGGGCGACCCGTCATTCTCCTTGGCGGGCATTTTGGCAACTGGGAAATCGGTAACTGCTCGTTTGGAATGTTTGATTTCCCGATGGCTGCCGTCGCTCGGGATTTGGATAACCCTTATCTACACAATTGGTTTGCCCGATTTCGACGCAGTACCGGCCATGCACTCATCTCTAAAGAAGGTGGCTCGACCGAGATGACCCAATACATGGAAAAGAAAGGCATTCTTGGACTGCTGGGTGATCAGGCAGCCGGTCGGAAGGGAATACTGGTTGATTTTTTTGGCAGGCCAGTTTCCACGATGAAGTCCATCGCGTTATTGGCCATGCAGTATGATGCCGTATTGATGGTCGCCTACACCCGCCGCTTAGAAGATGACTTTATTAACGGGAAATGGTCGCGGTTTGAAGTCGGCATGACCGATTTGATTGACCCGAGAGATTACGAGGGTACGGATGCCATCGAACAAATCACACAGCGTTACACCACAGCTCTCGAAACGGCCATTCGAAAGTCACCCGAGCAATACTTCTGGGTCCATCGACGCTGGAAGATCCAACCATCTCGTCGAGAACTCAAGAAGCGACTCAAAGACGAAAAACGCAAACAGACTGAGGCCGCTTGAACAATATTCACGTAGGAACGGATAAGAATGAGCCATCGAGTACGAGCCGCATCTATCGATGAAATCTCCGAAGACCACGGCCTGGAAGTGGTCCTCGAAGGAAAAATCATCGGTCTGTTTCGCGTCGAAGGAGAGATTGTCGCCTTGGACGGTATCTGCCCTCACGCGGGTGGTCCACTTGGTCAGGGAGCCTGTCTCGACGGCATTGTGACCTGTCCGTGGCATGGTTGGCAATTCGACACACGCACTGGTCAACATTGCCTGACTCCTCAAATAAGGCAAACGCCCTACGAAGTTGAAGTTGTGGATCAGGAAATCTTCGTAATTTTCTCAGACACATAGGGAACAACCCTAAGTTCGTCAAATGCTTCCCATCACAACGCTTACAGCGAAAATCGCGACAACGCTTCGCGCGACAAAACTGATCTTGAATCGCGCACTGCCGAGAGCGCATTCGTAGTGATGATTTCTGGTGATCGGTGCCGATAAAACTTTTAGTGCATTGTTGAAAAATAAGAATCCTGCGCAGAAAGAGGATGGAACCAATGCACAAAACCGATGTAACCCGAAGGGACCATGTCATGACCGGATTTTCAAAATCCCTGTTTGCTGCCGCTTTTGTAATGCTCATCAGTAGCTTCTCATCAGTCGCCGAAGCACAAGAACGATGTGATACTTGCGTCAATGGGCAGGCGTGTCAGCAGTGCCAAAATGGATCAGGTCAAGGTGACTATTGTGATGATTGTCATCACAAATGGGGATTGCTCCCTTACTGGATGGCTCCCGATTTCGTCAAAAAAGAAGATCAAATCCCCGGTGTCAGACGCTGGTCAAAAGAAGATTATTATCTGCGTGGGCAACTTCCCATCGGCCAACGACAGAAATGCTACAAAGGCAAGATGTGGCCCGCTGAACCTCGTCCAACTGGTCCCAAACCTCATATGATTCACCGCTTTCACGCGGCCCACTACTGGCCTTACCCCTATGATGTCTGGTCTCGAAATTCAGTCAACAACATGATCGATGCTCACCAACAAAAAGGTTGGCAAGATGCAACCACAGTGTATGAGTATCACTTCGATACCGATTCCAACGAACTCACCGATGCCGGTAATATGCATATCAAATGGATTCTCGAGAATGCACCGATACAGTACCGCACTTTGTATCTGCAAACGTCTGCGAAAGCCGGCTCCAACGATCTTCGGATGGCAGCCGTCACACAAGTTGCCGGTCGCTTGACGGCTGGGGAGCAACCACCTTCAGTGGTCTTCCGAAACACAACGGCGTACGGTCGTCCGGCTCAAGAAGTCGACTCCATTCGTCGTGGAGAGCTACAAAGTCAACCACTTCCTCGCATCACTTACCCAAGTAGCGCCGGACCTGGCTATGGTTCTGGAGGAAGCTGAGAGTCTCGAATCCTGAATAGTCCCTGAATTAGCGATCACGTCGGCACTTGCCACGTGATCGTTTTTTTATGGCTGCGACAAGTGAAGTCGCAAGAGATTCAGTGCGGCTTTCGCGGCACGACTTTTCAGGAACGAGCGATCCCCCAGCAATTGATGCGGCACCACACTCTCTCCCTCGGGAGTGGAAAGTGCGACATAGGCTGTTGGCGGAACGTCGTCCGAAGCATCTGACGGGGAAGATTCTGTGACGGCGAGTGCGCAATCGGTATCAAAGTTTTGGCGGCAGCGACGCGCCATTTCGAGAGCCGTTACTGCCGAGGCGACTGAGTTGGACAGAAACCAGTTTTCAGGAAATCCCAAGAGTTCCCAATGTTTGCTCCCCCCCGGAATGACGATTCCACCGTGATAAAACTCGGAATGCTCGATGACATCCGTTAATCGATGAGCCATCAATCCTCCCGTACCCGACTCAACTGTCGAGAGCGTAAGCCCACGTTCAGCCAAGGCACGCAGAACCACATGCTCCAGTTCTTCATCCTCTTCTCCATAGACAAGATGTTCGAGCCGTTTGTGGATCTCGTGTATTGTTTCGGCAATCATCTGATCACATTCGTCGATCGAATCGCCGACCGCATTGATGCGTAACGTGATTGTTGCCTCGTGAACGGTGATTCCCACTTCCGGGTTATTGCCTCTGGCTGTCAGTTCCCCCAAACGTTCTTCGCAATCCGACTCGCCCACTCCAAAGCAATTGACTCGCGCGCGTTTAATGATCTTCTCGCCAACCGGCAATCTGGGAACGATCTGTTCGAGAAACATCTTTTTCATTTCCGAAGGAACGCCCGGCATGGCGGCAATGGCAACGTGATATTCGGCATCCAGCTTGGGAACTTCGCACCACATACCGGGTGCTGTTCCAATCGGATTGACTAACGGCTCTGCTCCTGCGGGAAACATCGCTTGAACTCGATTACGGGCCGGCATTTCGCGTCCCCGTTTTTGAAACATCTGCTCGACATGATTGAGGGAGTCTTTATCGAGGATGAGGCTCACATGCAGAAGCTCGGCAACCGCTTGGCGGGTGATATCGTCAAGTGTCGGTCCTAAGCCACCCGTGAGTAGAATTAAGTGCGCACGCCTTAAAGCGACGCGCAACGACCAAACCATCAAATCCATCGAATCCGCCACAGCCGTGTGATAGATCACTTCAATCCCGCGTGCAGAAAGTTCCGTGCTCAGCCATTGACTGTTTGTGTCGAGCTTGGCTCCGTTTGTCAGCTCGCTCCCCACGGCGATAATCTCAGCTTTCATGCTTCGCACATCCTTGATGAGTGACCGGACTCGGCGATCCGGCGAAAACTTTCCTGAATAGTCTCTCGATTTTCACAGTGTGTCATGATAAACCAGAGAGAGTGGCAGAACAGCTTTTCAAACTCATTTTCTTTCTATGAATTTCAGGAATTCGCAGAATTCCACACTCTCGGAGAACATCATGAAACGACCAGTCCTGATTGCCTATTGTCTGACATTCCTATTAACGACAGTCGGACTCTCAGCCGAACCGCTCGCCGATCTGGGACCAATCGGCAAGATCCAAAAGCTGCACACCGACTTTCAATTCACGGAAGGTCCGACCAAAACGCCGGACGGCACGATCTATTTCACCGATATCCCCGCAGACCGGATTTATGAAATCTCGACCGACGGGAAATTGAGTGTTTTCCTTGAACCAGCCGGCCATTGCAACGGATTGATGACGACGGCAGACGGAACATTGTATGCCTGTTCCATGGACGGCCAATTGATCACCATTGATCGCAAAACCAAGAAAGTGACTCCCCTCGCCTCGGAATACAAAGGAAATCGATTCAACGCCCCCAACGATCTCGTCATCGACAAATCGGGCGGCATCTATTTCACCGATCCTCACTTCCGCGCACCCGAACCATTGCCTCAAGGGAAAACCGCCGTGTATTACCGTAAGACTGATGGCAAAGTCACACGTCTGCTCGACGACCTGAAAGCTCCGAACGGCGTCATTCTTTCTCCTGATGAAAAGACTCTCTACGTCATCCCCAGTATGCAATCCGAGATGATAGCCTATCCCGTGAACTCTCCCGGTAAACTCGGTAAAGGAAAACTGTTCTGCAAACTCCAACAAAAAGAAGGTCAAACAGGAGGTGGCGGTGATGGGCTGACAGTGGATACCGAAGGAAACCTCTACATCACAACCGGACTGGGACTTCAAGTTTACAATCCCGCAGGAAAACTGCTGACCATCATCGAACTCCCTGAACAACCCGCCAACGTCACCTTCGGTGGCGAAGGGAATCACACTCTGTATGTGACCGCTCGCAAAAGTCTTTACACGGTCAAAATGAATGCGACCGGCCATCAGTTTCCGGGCAAATAACTTTTCAAGCCCAGTGTTTTTTCGAGGTTCGTCAATATGCGCTGTTTGATCCCCGTTTTCATTGGCCTGTTGGTCTCACCAATCGTTTCCGCGGAAACTCCCGCGTCTCCCAATCTGATCCTGCTCATTGCCGACGACCTCGGCTATGGAGAATTGGGTTGTCAGGGGAACGATCAAATCCCGACACACCACATCGACTCGATTGCGAAAAATGGCGTTCGCTTTACGGATGGCTATGTCACGGGGCCATTTTGTAGTTCATCGCGAGCCGGTTTGATGACCGGCCGCTATCAAACCCGTTTTGGCTACGAACGAAACCCCATTGGCGAGAAGAATGAAGACCCCAACATCGGCTTACCGAAAGAGGAGATCACTCTCGCCGAAATGCTCCAGGATCGTGGATATGCAACAGGATTAGTGGGCAAGTGGCATCTCGGAGGAGCCGCCCCATATCATCCGTTCCGAAATGGCTTCGATGAGTTTTTCGGATTTATGCACGAAGGGCATTACTTCGTGCCTCCCCCCTACTCCGGCGTCACCACGATGTTGCGTCGTAAAAGATTACCATTTGCTGAACAGGGACGCTGGATCAGCAAAGACGGTCAACTCGTTCTCTCCTCGCACATGGGCTACAACGAACCCGATTACGATGCCGACAATCCCATCTATCGCGGCGGGCAACCGGTCAACGAACAAGAATATTTGACCGACGCCTTCACACGAGAAGCGGTCGACTTCATCGACCGAAATCAGGAACGCCCCTTCTTTTTGTGCCTGGCCTACAACGCGGTCCACAGCCCGCTGCAAGGGGCTGAAAAGTACATGAAAAAGGTTGCGCACATTGAAGATATCCACCGTCGCATCTTCGCAGCCATGCTTGCCAACTTGGACGACAGCGTGGGCGAAGTGCTGAACACGGTCAACACACTGAAACTCTCCGAACGCACTTTGATTGTCTTTATCAGCGATAACGGCGGTCCCACTCGCGAATTAACCTCCGACAACGGACCACTTCGCGGCGAAAAAGGACACGTCCACGAAGGCGGGATTCGTGTTCCTTTTCTGATGCAATGGACCAATCATTTACCTGCCGGAGAAGACTATCGCGAGCCGGTCATTTCCCTCGACATTTATGCCACGATGAGTGAACTTGCGGGAGCCACAATTCCGCGAAACAAGCCCTTGGACGGCGTCAATTTGCTTCCCTATTTGAACGCGACTCAGCCGGGCGTTCCCCACGAAGCACTCTTCTGGAGAAGCATGGAGAAATCGGCCTTTCGCGCGGGCGACTGGAAAGCGGTCCGTAACCCGCATCGTGGCAAAAATGGCGACTGGGAACTTTACAATTTACGAGCCGACATCGGTGAACAGGATAACCTCAAGTCACAGTATCCTGATCGACTCGAAAAACTGATTGATGGTTGGAAGAAAATGAACGAGGAAATGATCGACCCATTGTGGTAATCTGATCGACTGACTCGAACATCAAGACGACATTCCTAAAGATTGAACACTGTCTCCATGACTGATCCCCATTCGCAAGCCGACTCAGGCGAGCAAGTTCCCGTCATCAGGCTCTCTCCCGCAATGAGTTGGCTCTTGGGACTGGCGGCGTTTGTAATTATCGTGGCCGGTATGAAGGCGGCGCAGGAATTGATTGTCCCGTTTTTGGCGTCGTTGTTTCTAACGGTGATCTGTTATCCCGCTCTGGAATGGTTACAGAAAAAAAGGCTTTCAACTTGGGTCGCACTCTTCATCATCATTCTCGTCGTCTCGAGTGTCTTGTTACTGGTTGTTCTCATCGTAGGAGCCTCGCTCCAAGATCTTAGCGGTAACATCGACGAGTATTCCCATAAGCTTGAGGATCGCCGAATGGCCATCATTTTATGGATTGAGAAGGAAGGGTATCCAGAACTCGCCGATAAACTCAAACCTGCTCCCGTTGCAATCGATTCCCGATTACATGAATCGAGACCACTTGACTCTAACAATTCGGAAGAACTCCGCGAGTCGATTGCACCAACAACCGAAGAACCAACAACCGAAGAACCAACAACCGAAGAACCAACGACCGAAGAACCAACGACCGAAGAACCAACGACCGAAGAACCATTTTCCGACCGAATCAGGTCAGAAAACAGGATTGTCCCTGAGCAATCTGCCACCCGCAAAGGAGTTGCGTTATTGAGGTCATTTCTCGCTGATCTCGCTGGTCTGTTTGGCGATATTTTTTGGGTTTTACTGATCATGGTTTTCATGCTGATGGAAGCCTCGACATTCCCACAAAAAATCTCTCGAATGTCGTCAAACAATCCCCATCGATCCGCTCAAGCGGAACAGATCCGCAACGCGATCTGGCAATATGCCACACTGAAAACATTGATCAGTATGATGGTGGGCGGAGGAGTCGTCATCCTCCTCAAACTCTTGAAAGTCGATTATGCATTTTTGTGGGGATTGATCGCTTTCTTCTTTAACTTCATCCCCAATGTCGGATCATTTATCGCCGCGATCCCCGGCGTGGGGATGGCAGTCATTCAGCACGACGTAACCACCGGTATTTACGCCACAATCGGTTACGCTTTTATCAATCTGATCTTCAGCAATATCGTCGAGCCGAGAGTCATGGGAAAAGGCATGGGGATCTCGGCACTGGTCGTTTTCCTATCATTGATCTTCTGGGGCTGGGTTCTTGGGCCAGTCGGCATGATTCTTTCCGTCCCCCTCACAATGATCGTGAAAATTGTGCTCGATTCGTCCGATCAAACCCGATGGTTTTCGGTGTTGCTCAGCGGTGAATCTCCCGGCTCGGAACAAGTCCCCTCCGGTAAGTAGATCAACTCAGGCGAAGAGTTCTTTGACGGCTTCTCCTTTGGCATCCTTCGTCACATAAAACGGTCGGCCTTCAATGTCGTACCCCGTTTTCGGACTGACTCCCATCGCCGTCATGATGGTCGCATGCAGATTTTCGAGACTAACCGGGTTTTCCACCGCCATCAGCGGACGTTCATCGGCGGTCTTTCCGTAGACAAATCCACGTTTCATTCCACCACCAAACATCACCACGCTCGTACCACCCGTGAAATGCCGATGGAGTCCGTAATGTTTCATTTCGGAAAGTTCATCAACTTTATCTCGTGCCTGATCGGCGGCATTTGACCCGGGCTGTCCTTCAATGAGCGCATCGCGACTAAACTCCGAAGCAATCACGACCAAAGTTCGCTCCAACATTCCGCGTTCTTCCAGATCGAGAATCAATTGCTTGATTGGGGAATCGATCTCTTTGTGCATACGATCGACAGTGGTATGTCCTTCCGAATGCGTGTCCCAATGCAGGAACGGTACATACTCAGTGGTCACTTCTACAAATCGAGCCCCAGACTCGACCAATCGTCGAGCCAGCAGACAACCGCGACCGAATCGCCCGGTATCGTATTTTTGCCGGCTCTCCTCCGGTTCCAACATAATGTCAAAGGCATCCCGCTCTTTGGAACTGAGCAATCGATACGCGTTCTCCATCGAACGCACCATCGATTCCTGTTGGTAATCACTCATCAAGGCGCGCTCGGGGCTTTGATCAATCAACTTTCGATAGAGACGATTTCGATTCACAAATCGATCACCCGTCATGCCTTGCGGAGGCCGAACAGATTTGGACGCTTCTTCAGGATAAGGCAGATTGAGTGGTCCATATTCACTCCCGAAATATCCTGCCGTTGTGAAGGCTTTCAGTTCTTCACTTTCCCCGACGCCTTCCAATCGTTGACCAATATTGATAAACGCCGGCATCACCGGGTTTCGTGGGCCGAGAACACGCGCCATCCAAGCACCGATATGCGGAGCGGCCACGGTTTGCGGCGGCACATAGCCGGTATGCCAATGATACTGATGACGTGAGTGCAAGATGCTCCCCAGGTCGGGCTGCACGGCGGAGCGAATCAAAGTCGCCCGATCCATTACCGATGCGATGCCTTCCATCCCTTCACAGATTTCGAGACCACTCACCGCAGTTGGGATCGCCGGAAAGGTGCTGAGCATGTCGGCGACTTTCAGTCCCTTTTCGAATGGCAAATACCGTTTGGGATCAAACGTATCGGGAGCAGCCATACCCCCGCCCATCCACAACAAAATGCAACTATCTGCCGTCGCGGTGGGATGCTCAAACTGCCCAACTTCGTTGGCCGACAACGAACGAGGTTCTCCCGCCATCATCGCAGCCGCACCAGCAGCACTTAATTGCTTCAGAAAATCACGACGAACAATGTGTTCGGGAGCATTAGGATCGTATTCATATTTCATCAGTATTCTCACAATCTGTGGAACTGTGTATTTTTTCACATAGCATCTTCAGCGAATCAGGAAAAACTCAGGTAGCATGCAAATCGACCAAAGCAAGTCTTCGACATCTGCTAGTTTCGGTGTGTCGCCCAACATTTCGCCGATCACTGCCATTTCAGCATCTGTTGGCTCACGAGAGAGTGCAAACAAAAACAACTTTGTTGCGAGCTGTTTCGAGTCGCCGCCGGATTGTTCAATTAAATGTTTTGCACCATCCTCAAAGGTCCGAGCAAGAGACGCTTCGTTGGACAAATCAATCGCCTCTAACGTCGTCAACTGCGTGGGTCGCATCGAGACAATCTGTTCTCGCATCGGTCGTCCCAACGACTTCATCAAAGCCGTATTCTTCAACAAAGACGCACGCACCATCGAGCTTTTCCCATCGGCGGCAACCGCCAACAATGCCGTCGCTTGAGCATTCACAGCGCCCGCCCAACTTTCGTTCGGGTCAACAATCGTCACCGGTTCCCACGGCCCCTTGATGCCTCCCAAACGCCCTTCTCTCTTCGCGGGTGCATTGGGATTCCACTCCCACGAAGCGTCCGAAGAAATGGAAACCGTCTCACCATTCTCTAATTGCAATCGAGCCTCGAAGAAGAAGCCTGCCGGGTTGGGGGTGGCTCCGCCGTTCGTCACGATGGCCGTAATGTCATTCTTGCCTGGTTTGAGCAATGTATGTAACGGCAACGTGCGAACTTTCGACCAATCATCCCCCTTGTCCACTTCTCGACTGTTAATGAATAAGACATGAGAGTTATCACAGGTCAGGACGGCTCCACCCCGTTTAACGGCAGCCGGTAGATCGATCGTCGTCCGCACAACAATCGTTTCATTGGCGGGAGGGACGCCTTTCGCCGACTCTCCCCAAATCCATTCAGCCTCTAACTTCAAATCCGTTTTTTCTTCGGGACTCACTTTTGTACGGAAGACGGGAGCATCGAACTTGCCGGGAGCGGTGCCGGTGATTTGCCAGACACTGTCGAGAAATTGCTCTGCCGTCAACCGTCGAGATCGCGGACCACGGAAGACGTAATCACCACTTTGCGGTCCTTCAATGATTTCCACTTGCGACTGATACGATTCCGAAGTCGCGATCAATTCTAACAGTTTTTTGAGATCATAGTTGTCATCGCGGAGAGATATCGCGAGGAAGTCTAACAGGTCTTCATCCCAAGGCTTGGTCTGCATCGCGTCGAGCGGATGAACGATGCCCCGCCCCATGAGTCGATGCCAGAATCGATTGGCGATGGTTCGTGTGAAGCGGCCATTCTCGGGATGCGTCATCAAGCCCGCCAATTGTTGAAGTCGGACTTCACGGCTTGCCGCCGGATCGATCTGTCCCAACTTGGGGAATAACCAACCCGCTTTCGCCGTCTTTCCGATCGGCTTATCGCAACGGTGAATTTCGAGTTCCCGTTGTGAGTAAATCGCCGCCAAGCCGTACGATTCTTCAAGTGTCCATCGATCAATAAAACTGTCGTGACACGAGGCACACTTCAGATTGATTCCCAAGAACGCTTGCCCCACCGATTGCGCGAATTGAATTTCCACCGTCTGACCGGCCGACACATTACCACGCCATTTGATTCCGTCAATAAATCCCCGACTCGCGTCCGAAGAAGGAGCAATCAGTTCTCGTGCCATCTGATCGAAAGGCACGTTGTACAACAACGATTCATACAACCAGGACGAAACCTGCTTCCGTCCGCCGGTAATAAATCCAGTTCCGCTGTAATCATTCCGTAACAGATCATTGAAAAACGACAACCAATGATCGGCGTACGCAGTGTCATCAGCCAACAGCTCACGAACTTTTTGAGTCCGTTTGCCGGAAGACTGATCGGCTAGAAACTTTGCCAATTGTTCGGGAGTCGGCAACAAACCGACCAAATCGAGATGAACACGCCTCAGAAATGTTGCATCATCAATGAGTTCTGGCCGCGGCAGTCCGTATTCGGCCAAGTGTTGATCAATCAAGCGATCAATCGGATGACTGCGATTTCCATCAGCGGCAGGAATTGTTGGCCGTCGCGGTTTGAGAGGAGGTTCATAGACCGCCAGTCCGAATGTAGTGCCGGCTTCCCAAGGTAACTCTTCGACGATCCATTGCTTTAGTGTCGCAACTTCTTTCTCAGTGATGCGCGGTTTGTCTTTCGGCGGCATCTGCATTTTGGGATCATTGGAAGTCACCAAATCAAGAACATGCGATGCGGCAACATCATCGGTATCGACAAAGCCAGATTCGATCCACAGCGAGCGAGTATTGAGTGAAAAGCTGCCTTTGGCTTCTCGCCCGCCGTGACATCCCACGCAGTGTTTCTGCAGTATCGGGACGACATCGTGAGCAAAGTCAATCGGTTTTGCCTCAGTCACCACATTTAGGTTGAGCAACAGTAGAAGCAGAAACAATGTTCGAATTCGTGAGATCATCGAGCGAATCTTTTCAGAGACATAAGTTTGGAGGTTCTGGGTGAGGCGAGATCTTCAGTATCTCACATATCACTAATGTTTCTCAACGTCGTTTTTGGAAGTTATGAAATTCTTACTTTGGTGACATAATTTGACGAAAAGTCGCCAAGCAGCAACAGAAACGCAAAGGAATAATTCTTGGGTGGCCTTGGAGGACTTGCCCGCCAGTGTGAGAATTTGACTCACGCAGAGGCGCGGCGGCGCAGAGAATAATGAATTGGGTAGCCCTGTTTACTCGTTAAACGGGGAGACGTAGGAGGCCAACTGTCAATCAAGTTCCCAAACCAAAAAAGCTGGGACTTGTCCCAGCCTACGAAACGACTGGCGATGATTTTCAACCGCAGAGTTCGCTGAGGACGCGGAGAAAAATGAAGAAGAGAACGCGTTGTTGTCGGCATGAGCGATTATGATGTGTGGCTGGGGCTCTCGTAAGCGTGCAAAGAAGATTGAACTCTGACTTCACAGGCAGTCTTCGTATTTCGGAACACAAGCATAGCCCCAGATGAAAGCAATTGACTCACGCAGAGGCGCCGCGGCGCAGAGGAAAACAGAAAGGCTTCAACCTCTCTCCATAATCAATCATGCTGAATCTTAATATCATTGGGGAATGGCATCCCCTGACCGGTCTCTAAAAACTGCTTCAGGCTGACGAGAAACAGCGGCCATTTTGTGCAGAAGTATTGAAACGCCGCGTCTGGAGTGTGAGTACCCGTGGTGTGCGTGAGCGTGACAAAAACTTGTTCACCCGAGTCCTGGAATTCAAAACGAAGCTCTGATCCGTGCCAGGGTTCAGGGCCCGACAACAACTTTAGGCGAACCAGTTCATTGTCCGAAAGCTCGACGATCTTCCAGATGTGATTGGGAAATCCCGGAAACACGAGTTCAATCTGTGACCCAACCATCTCCGAACCGGATGCCGATGTGGCCCACCAAGACTGCAATTTCGGAGACTGGTAAGTCGCGTCATAGACATCTTGTATTGACGCCTTAATGCCGACTCGGTGGCGAATATCGTTCATATTTGGATTCCAAGCACCATTGAGACTATGGCGGGGAAGTTTGGTCTTCGAATGGAATTGAGTCTAGAATGGTCGAACCCAATGCACGAATTAGTGAGAATACTCCAGCATGTCATTCTTACCAAGAGGGGCACATGAACAATTGAATAATCCAAGTCGGCAACTTAGCCTAATCGTACCGCAGAATCAATTTTCGTTTTCGCCTCGGAATTTGATCTCCCAGCAGTCCAGTGGACTTCTCATTTTTCAGATCCGGGAACCAGAATGGCCGAGATCTCGCAGATCTGTTCCCGGATCCGGGAAACCAGACCAAAACGTCCTAAGTCGAGTTCTGCCGTTCCCTTGCGAACGTCTGCTACGACCATATAATTTGTAGAGTGAACGAGACCCCGATCCGATACCAAATTTTGGTGACGATCCCACGAAGAGAGCGAAAGCACCGTCATGATTAACTGGTCACGAAACGTTGTTCAAGCCGTCACGACTGTCGCCCACGGCATGTTCGTCACGCTGCGAACAATGAACAGTACCTATCGCCGGAAAACTTTCACCGAGACGTACGAATACCCCGAAACACCGGTGCCAATCAAAGCCCGTTACCGGGGCTTTCATCGTTTCGATCTGACGACCTGTATCGGCTGCGAAAAATGTGAAGTGGCTTGTCCGGTCGATTGCATCTACATTGATAAAAAGAAGAGCCCGGTCGGTAAAGGCTTTCGCGTCGAAGGCTTTACCATCGATTACACGAAGTGCATGTTCTGTGCGTTGTGTGTCGAGCCTTGTCCGGTCGACTGCATCTTCATGGGGTCCAACTACGACCTCAGTTGTTACAGTCGCGATGGTTGTATCGTCGATTACGCCAAACTGCCGCTGCAAGTCGCCTGGGGGAAATCCACGCTCAACCCGACCAACGTGGCCGAATCCAAAGTGCTCTACGAGCCAGTTTGGGTCAAAGGCGAAGAGAGTCCTTTTGAGTTTGCCGAAGAGGCATAAACCCGACCATTTGATATTGTCACTGAAACCTGTCCCAACACAAGAAACGTCAGAAGGAGTTCTTACGCGATGAATTCAACGGCTCCCCGACAACTCTTTACGGTGCAGGAAGCATCTCAACGATTACCGCTGGTGACTTCGATTGTCAAAGATATTGTGGACCTCTACGAAGATGTGATGGACCGCCGAGAACGACTGGACCGACTCAAAGAAGGTCGTGGCGACAAACCCGCCGACAACGTCTACAGCGAAGAACTCGAACAGAGCGAAGAATCTTTGGAAAAAGATTTGCAGAAGCTGGAAGAGTACCGACTCGAACTCGAAGCCATCGGGGCGGAACTCAAAGACCCTCAGCAGGGATTGGTTGATTTTCGGTCACAACTGGAAGACCGCGAAATTTACCTTTGCTGGAAACTGGGAGAAGAGGAAATCGCCCATTGGCACGAACTCGAAGACGGGTTCGAAAGCCGGCAGGCACTCATCCCCCAGGCACACCAAGAATAAAATACTTCACAACCGCCCTGCCCGGCGGCTTGAGGATGAAACACGATGACAGACCTGGTTGGCCATTTTTTACTGTTCGGCATCATTATCATTGGTGCCCTGATTGTGCCTCTGTTGCTCGGACGACTCGTACGTCCGAAACTTCCCACACCGCAAAAAGACATGATCTACGAATGCGGCGAGCCGACCATCGGTAGCAGCTATGTCCAGTTCGATCTTCGTTATTATGTCGTGGCACTCGTCTTTATCGTCTTCGATGTCGAAGTGATCTTCTTCTTTCCGTGGGCCATGATTTACGGTGGGTCCATGCACTTGGCTGATAGCCGAATCACCGAAGCCGCTCGCACCGAACTCTCTGCCAAAATGCTCAACACTCCGGTTGCCGAACTCGCTTCCGAAAACGTGATCAGTGCCGAATCAGCCTACTATCTCGGTTTGACCGGCATCGCCGATGTACTGGTGTTCTTCGGAGTCTTGCTGGTTGGGTTCGCTTATGTCTGGAAACGTGGTGATCTCGATTGGGTCCGTACTGTGATGAACGAACGCACGCAAGCCACCACAGCACCTCCGCACAAAGACCTCATACCGCCGACAGCCATTCCTGAAAAACAAGCTGTCAGCTAATCGATTCAAACTCAACATCCCTCATTCAGTACCGGTGGAAAGCCCAACCTGATGAACACTGAAGAGATTCACGGAATTCTCGCCGAACAATTCGGCGACGCCATTCTCGAACTGAAATCCGAAGCGATTGATCCCTGGATTGTCGTTGCGGGAGAACAAATCGTCGAAATCCTCACCTTCCTCCGAGATGACGAACGCTTACAGTTCGATCACTTGAACGATCTGACCGCCGTCGATTATCTCGAAATGGATGAGAAGAAGGCGAAAAAGTTTCCCTACGAACCGCATCTGGAAATGGTCTATCACCTCTCCAGCTTCGGACTCAAGCATCGCACCGTGATCAAAATCAGCACGACACGCTGGAAAGACGACAAACCGGGCAACTTTCCCGATATCCCGTCCGTCGCCGGTGTCTTCGGGATTGCCGACTGGCACGAACGAGAAGCCTTCGACATGTTCGGCATCAACTTCGTCGGACACCCCAATCTCAAACGAATCCTCTGCCCGGAAGACTGGGAAGGACACCCGCTCCGTAAAGATTACGAATTCCCGCAGGAATATCACGGCATCCGCGGACAGTAATTGACCGGTGATGTTTGCCTCAAGACTTTCCTATTAATATCTATAACGAGTCAGCAGCCATGAGCATGCAAGTAGAAGACCCCCGTGTCATCGAATTCGACGTCCGCACCGACGAAATGCTCGTCAACATGGGGCCACAACACCCCAGTACGCACGGCGTGCTCCGTCTGTTGCTGAAGACCGATGGCGAAGTCGTCAGTGAAGTGACGCCACATATCGGCTATTTGCATCGTTGTGCCGAAAAAATCGGTGAAAATCTTTCACCCCCACAATGGATTCCCTACACCGACCGGATGGATTATCTGGCCGCGATGAATATGAATCTCGGCTTCTCTCTGGTCATCGAAAAACTGATCGGCATGGACGTTCCCGAGAAAGCCATGAACTGCCGGTTGATCATTGCCGAGTTAGGGCGAGTCGCCAGCCACTTGGTCGGCATGGGCGCATACGGTCTCGACCTCGGCTCATTCAGCCCGTTTCTTTACGCCTTCCGCGAACGAGAAATCATCCTTGACCTGTTTGAAGAAACTTGCGGCGCTCGACTCACCTACAGCTACATGACTCCCGGCGGCGTCACTCACGACCTGCCCGGCATGATCACGATCCCACCCGGACTCGCCCAACTGACCGGCAACAGTCCCGACATGGAACTGGAATGGAAGGACGCCGTCCTGATGTTCCTCGATTGGCTCGAAACACGTATCCACGAATATCACACGCTGCTCACTCGCAACGCGATCTTCATCAAACGGACAGCCGGCATCGGTATTCTTTCACCCGAGATGGCCAAGAGCTACGGCTGTACCGGACCGGTTCTTCGCAGTAGCGGAATCGATTACGACCTGCGTCGTGATGGCGAAGAAATCTACACCCGCATGTACGAAGGCTACAATTTTGAAGTTCCCGTGGCCCCCTTTGATGCGGCTCCTCGTGGTGTTGAACTTGGCGACAACTGGACCCGTTTCTACGTTCGCATGATGGAAGTTGTGCAAGCCATTGGCTTGGTCCGACAAGGACTCGACAAGTATGAAACGGCAGCAGGGAGCTATCGCGAAGGCTTCAAGATGGGCTCCAAACTACCTGCCGACGAATGCTATCTCGAAACCGAATCTCCTCGTGGTCAAATGGGTTTCTATGTCGTCGGTGCGAACGCTGCCGAGCCTCTTCGCACGCGTGCAAAGAGTTCCTGTTTCTGCAATCTTTCGGTGACCGCCCCTCTCTGTGAAAATACACTATTGGGAGACATCCCGTCCGTCGTGGGCTCGCTCGATATCGTGATGGGCGAAATCGACCGGTAGCAAAGTTTCTGATTCACTGCCTAGGAGAAAACACCACAGCCCCAACATACGCAAGCAGGCTGGATGATCGTCGAATACGCCCTCTTGATTATGCGGGAACTCGTCTCAGCCTACAAATCCTTCGCTCACCCGTTCCACCGTGATCGTGGCAGCCTAGCAATTTGTTGATAAATGGATTCGTGGGCGAGAATGAGAGTTTTCCAACAAGCTGTCAGCTCACAGTCCGCAGGCTCTTCGTTGAAAGTGCATATGCATCAGGCGAGGTATTGCCTATCAAGTTAGCAAACACCCGTTCAAACGATCTTTCGTATCTGTTTTGTCAATTATTTCTGTTTTCCACTTCAGCAACAGAAACGAAATTCTCTCGCGTCTCGAACTCAGGAAACTCGACAGCCTGCTGATAGACCCTAATATTTAATGTTAAATATCTCTCACACTCCATTCAACCTGATCCTGATACTCAAAATAGTCTCTTTGAGTGAAGGCCCAGAACGCACTTCGGCATAAATATTGCTTTTAGAATCTTGTGAAATCAGATAGAATATATTTTACATGTCATTTTTTCATTTCTTCAGGAGAGTTCTCATGCTTGATGCAAATTTTCCCAACCCGCCCTCACAAAAACGCCGCGGGTTCACCTTGATTGAACTCTTGGTGGTCATTGCCATTATTGCCGTCTTGGTGGCATTACTGTTACCCGCCGTACAACAGGCGCGCGAAGCGGCACGCCGATCGTCTTGCAAAAACAATCTCAAGCAATTGGGATTGGCCATGCACAATTACCACGATGTCTTCACAATTTTCCCATATGGACATCGAACTGAGGGACCAGCAGGAAGCCAACACCGGCGCGACAACTGGTTCCAACAAATCCTGCCTTACATCGACCAAGCTCCCCGATATAATTACTATGAAGGCTATCAATCGGTTAATGCTTATCAAAACGAGTACATCCACCGCATTACCGATATGGGTGTTGTGGGTGCTGTTCCCGGCCAATCGTGTCCGTCCGATCCGAATTCACCCGGTCGAGGCGGGAATGGTGGGACGACGGCATTTCAAGGAAGTTACGCTGTGTGTGGCGGTGCAGGTCAAACTGTTGTGATCGACCCGGCAACCAGCATTATCACCGTCACGAATCGAAACATCCCCAATACCCGAGCAGGAACGGGACTCTTCTACATAAACTCTTCGACAGGCTTTCGTGATTGCGTTGATGGATCATCAAACACTCTTCTCTTCAGTGAAGGCATCAATCGCAGCAACACGACTCGCGCCTGGGGTGAATTGGGCGGTCACTGGGGCGGCGCCCCGCACGGTGCATTCGGTTTTTCCGTTGCGGAAGTTCCCAATACCCCGGTACCAGACCGCAACTACAGCTGTAAGGCGACACTGACACCTGGTGCCCCTAATGGCGCACCGTGTGAAGATCGCAACGTCGGAGGTGGTCGCTGGAGTTTCGCACGCAGTTACCATATCGGTGGTGTCCAAGCGACATTAGCAGACGGTTCCGTCCGATTTCTCTCGGACAATATCGACCGACAAACTTACTTGAAACTCGGAATGCTTAAAGACGGGCAAACCGTTGGAGCTTTCTAACTCCGCAATTGATGTCCATTCAAGGTGACCTGATTGCAGGTCTCCTTTCTTTTTTCGCTTTCTACCTCCATTTCTTCACTCATCTGAATTGATAGACATTCCCAATGCGAATCTTCCAAACACAGCGACTCACGATCCCTGCAATTTTCATCTGTCTTGCCTCAATTGGATGCGGTGGTTCCTCCGATAAGGGCCCCGAACTCTTCCCAGCGACAGGAACCGTAACATTCGACGGAGAGCCTATCAGCGAAGGACGGATTCTGTTCCGTGCCGATGGTGGCGCCGGGAATGCTTATACTTCGGTGATCAAAGACGGCAAATATGAAATTGAACTCGTGTCAGGCGAGATGAAAGTCGAGATTATCGCGTCAAGAATCGTTCCTGGAGAATTTGGGGAAGCAGCAAGCCCCGACGAAGAGGCTCCACCACTCTCAGAAATGTACATCCCTGAGATCTTCAACACAAAGTCAACATTGACGGCAGACATCAAAGCGGACGGCGAGAACACAATCCCGTTTGATCTGAAGACACCTTGAATTTGATCTCACTGATCGCCTTCACCCTCGATCGCGTAATGGACCATCGTCTGAACGAATCATAGCCCGACCTGCGCAAGCAGTCGGGATGAGTTAGGTACATTTCCTCTGGTATTTGCTGGGACTTTTCCCAGCCTACAGGGCCCGATTCATCCCAGGATAGGACAAACGCAATTCGCTTTCAGTTGCCTCTGCTTCATCTGTCTCTTATGCTTGAGTGATGCAGTCCTTCGCTCATAATTTTTTCGCGACGCCGAAATATGCCCAAAATTATCGTTCTCACAGGCTGTACGCGAGGTTGCGGGCGAGCTCTCGTTGATCGTTTCATCGAAGCCGGGCATACCGTCGTTGGTTGTGGGCGTAGTGAATCTGAAATCGGCAACCTGCAATGCATCTACCCTGCCCCGCATCGATTTGATGCGATTGATGTGACCGATGATGTCGCAGTGGCAGACTGGGCGAAGTCGATGCTCACAGATGTTGGTACACCCGATCTGCTGGTCAATAACGCTGCCGTCATCAACCGATCTGCGAACCTCTGGGAATTGTCGGCTGCCGAATTTGATAATGTGATTGATATCAACATCAAGGGAGTCGCCAACACGATTCGTCATTTCACGCCCGCCATGATCAAACGGCAACAAGGTGTGATCGTCAATTTCTCATCAGGCTGGGGACGTTCAACCTCTGCCCACGTCGCTCCGTATTGTGCGACAAAGTTTGCGGTGGAAGGACTTTCGCAGGCTTTCGCTCAAGAGTTGCCAGAAGGAATGGCATCTGTGCCCCTTTCTCCCGGCGTCATCAATACCGAGATGCTTCAGAGCTGTTCACCCGGAGTTGCCAATAACGCTCCGACGCCCGAGCAATGGAGTCATCATGCGGCAGAATTCATTTTGAATCTGTCCGCGAAAGAGAATGGCAAGTCGTTGAGCGTGAATTAAGACTTACACGCACCGATCAAAAAACGGCCCTTCGAGCCTGATCTTCTCCAACAACGTCTCATTTGCTTCCGGGAAACGCTGTTTGAGAAGCTCGCCCGCAGTCAGCCATTTGAAGCCCTTGTAATCGGCGTCGAGATCGAGGTCTACCTTCGGTTTACAGAGCCAAAATCGGATATCGACCACATCATGGTCGTACTCAAATTCTCGTTCCCCCAAAAGCATTACGGGCTCGACTTCGATGCCGGCCTCTTCGCGGCATTCGCGAACCGCGCAGGTCATTGGAGATTCGTGCGGCTCACATTTTCCACCGGGAAATTCTGCCTTACCTGACAGAGTACGATCTTCGCTACGAACTCCCACCAGATAGCGCCCGCCGTGTTGCACCACGGCGACACCAATCATGACAACTCCCTCACGACCTGTCATTCTGCACTTTCCTGAACATCGTGAGGAGGAGCACCCATGATGTGATAACCACCATCGACATGGAAGATTTCGCCTGTCACGCCGCTACAGACATCCGACATCAAAAACATGCCTGTCTTCCCGACTTCTTCGTGTGTCACATTTCGTCGTAACGGCGAGAAGCCCATGTAGAGCTTTTGCATTTGATCAAATTCACCTACCGCAGACGCCGCCAATGTTCGTAGCGGACCGGCAGAGAGCGCATTGACGCGAATTCCGTTTGGTCCCAGTTCGTTGGCCAAATATTCCATCGAACTTTCTAAAGCCGCCTTACAGATTCCCATCAAATTGTAACCGGGAATCACCGTCTCACCACCGAGATATGTCATCGCGAGAATACTACCCCCTGGATTCAGAATTTTTTCAGCGCGATTGGCAATTGCGATTAACGTGTAGGCCGAGATATCCATCGAAAGTTTGAAGCCTTCACGAGAGACATCCGTCACGCGGCCTTTCAATTCATCAATGGGAGCATACGCCATCGAGTGCAAGACGAAGTCAATTTTCCCGAACGTCTTTTCTGCTTCCGCAAAAACCGTATCGAGGTCTTCGTCTTTGGAAGCATCGCAAGGCATCACCAGTTTCGCACCAATTGGGTCGACCAGTTTGCGAAGTCGCTTCTCGGCTTTCGGGCGAGCGGGATCAGAATCGGGGAGATGGGTGAACCCCATTTCGGCTCCTTCCTTGGCAAGTTGATCCGTGATTGCCCAGGCAATCGAACGATCATTGGCGATTCCAAAAATGAGTCCTTTTTTACCTTCAAACATTCCCATTACATGATCTCCTGTTTTCTATCAGTCGTGGATTTTATTTTTCGATTTCCTCCTCATTCGCCCCGCGAGCACCTTCTCCTGCGAAGCAGGTCAGGCGGGGGTGAGGAAGAGATTTTTGAGAGTTATCTCTTAGTCGTATTCACACGATACTCATCACTCAGAAAATCATCAATTCACACGGATTTCCCAGACTCGTTTCGGGCGTTTTTCCCATAAAAAAACACGGGGCCACCAATTGGCAGTCCCCGCGTTTGCAATAATCAGGTTTCTATCAGAAAATCAGGCGACGTTTTGCAATTCCTGCTCGCGGGCTTGTTCGAGAGCTTTTTGTTCCATCTCTTCCATCGCATTCTCGTCCACGAACCCGGCAAGATGCTTGCTGCGAGTTTCGTGTTGCAATTTTTTGAGAGCCTTCGATTCAATCTGACGAATCCGCTCGCGTGTCACCTTGAAGATACGCCCGGTTTCTTCGAGTGTGTAACTGAATCCGTCTCCCAGTCCGTAACGCAACTTGATAATTTCCCGTTCGCGATATGTCAGACTTTTCAGGACGTGCTGAATTTTCTCTTTCAGCATCTCTTGAGTGGCCGACTCGGTCGGACTTGTCTCGTGACCATCTTCGAGGAAGTCACCATAACTGCCATCCGCATTTTCCCCGATTGGCATATCGAGACTAATAGGATGACGCCACGTCTTCATGATTCGTTCGGTTTCGTCAACCGGCAAACCAATGGCCTCTGCCAATTCCTCAATGGTTGCATCGCGTCCCGTCACTTGACGAATTTTTTCTGCCTTGTGCTTCAGTTGCGAGATGCTTTGAAACATGTGAACCGGTATGCGAATCGTGCGAGCATGATCGGCAACCGATCGAGTGATTGCTTGACGAATCCACCAAGTCGCATAAGTGGAAAACTTGTAGCCGCGACGGAATTCGTATTTCTCGACGCCCCTCATCAAGCCGGCATTTCCTTCCTGAATGAGATCGAGAAAAGAAAGGCCACGGTTACGATATTTTTTGGCAATCGAAACGACCAATCGCAAGTTACCGCTGGAGAGTTTCTGCTTGGCTCGTGTCCAGGCATCGAACCTTTCTGTCACTTCATCCATGCGATTCACAAACTCTTGAGGCTCTTCGTAAACCATCGCAGAGAGTTCATAGAGTTCCTGTTCCATCAAATCGCAATCGCCACGTCGATGCGGATGCATCTCAGCGACTTTCATCTCACGATGAATTTCGCGAATGCGATCAGCAATTTGTTGCATCCGTTTCATGATCGGCTGCACGCGGTGCGTGCGTAACGAAAGTTCTTCGCACAAACGAGCTAGCTTGCGACGACGAACCACCATACGTAATTTAGCTTCGGCTCTCTCTTTGTCGGACAAATCAAGATTTCGCGATTGATCAAAATCGTCGGAGTTTTCTTCCAACAACCGACGCATGGTCGACAAGTTTGTCGGAATCCGGCCCAGCAACTGATCCTTATGAGAGTTTTCTGTATCTGAGGTTCTCAAGGTCCGCTCAAAAGGCAATTCACCAACGAGAACTTTTTCAAAAGTTTCTACCGCTTGACGAAGTAGAAAATCGGACTCCACAGTCTTCCAGCGAAATAGACGACGAGTGAGTTCGATTTCTTTCGCCAGGAAGATTTCCCGTTCACGTGCTAACAAGGGGATATGTCCCATTTGTGCGAGATACATACGAATCGGATCGCGGGACGACATACTGGACGCTTCCGCCAGAAAGTTTTTTTCAGCATCGGTTCGATCGACGTGATTATTGAACGACGTGGGATCGTTCTCTTCCGGGCAACTGGGATCGTGTTGAACATGCAAGGAATATTCTTCCATTGCCAACAACACCTTCTCCATTAATGTCGAGTCGGGCCCCTCATCGGGGATAAACTTGTCCAACTTTTGAAAAGTGAGAAAGCCGGTTTCAACGGCCTCTTCCATGAAATCCTGAACCTCGGGATCAAAACGATACATGAGAAACTCCTTTTTCTCTGTGATCTATAGTTGTCACTAAACGGGATGCGCAACAACTCTGATTTATCGTGACGATGACCAACATCGCCAATTAAGTGTGTGTGAAAGCAGTGGTGAAACTTATCTTCGTGGAATAGATCTGGTGTGACGATCACGCAAGGGTGCCGTGGGTGTTTCTGGTAAGACAACCGGAGCAAACTGCGGAGCCAGCAACTGATCGACCATCGATGGAAACATGGCAAGCGCGATATCGTTGAACGAGAGAACCGGCTTTGATTGCGAAACGGTCCGGCGAGACCGGATGGGATCCGGTGAAAACATGATGATCGCCTCCTTGCGATGTGATGTAAAATCAGTTGTAAGATGATGAGGCGACTTCTGCCTGGCCTCAATGTTGTCGATCATGGTTTCTCAATCCTTTGAGCCCGTTTGACCGGCAACACGAATCACTCTAACAAAAGTTGGATCCCATGTTCGGAAATTCCATGATCTCACAAAAAAATACTCAATCTTTCTTATAGCCATAAGTACAGTATGTTTAAGAAAGAGATCGACCCGATCGCCGCTATCCGAATATCCGGATCGGCAAGCATCAGTCCTGAACCCTGCTGCTGAACCTGCACTGGTCAAGACCCCACAACATCCACTAGACTATCTGCCTTAACAGACTGCTAACTGCATTATTGAGCCGATTTTGCAATTTTATTCCCTAAATGATTGAAGGTTTCAAACGTGAAGATTGCCATGATCGGAACTGGTTATGTTGGACTCGTCACCGGAACCTGCCTCGCAGACAGCAACAACGATGTCACCTGCATCGATATCGATCAACAGAAAATCGACAATCTGAACCAGGGCAAAATCCCGATTTACGAACCGGGATTAACCGAACTCGTTGAACGAAATGTCCGCAAGCAACTTCTGCACTTCACCACAAATTACGAAGAGACGATTCCCGGATGCGATTGTGTCTTCATTGCGGTCGGAACTCCGCAAGGTGACGATGGATCGGCAAATCTGAGTGGGCTGTGGAAAGTGACCGAAACACTCGCACCCTTACTCTCCAAAGAGACCGTCGTTGTCATCAAATCAACCGTACCGGTAGGAACAAATCGAGCCGTCTTGGAGAAACTGAAAGAACTCAGCGGACGCGATGTCGCCGTGGCATCGAATCCCGAGTTTCTGAAAGAAGGCGCCGCCATTGAAGACTTCACTCGTCCCGACCGTGTGGTCGTCGGGGTGGATAAGAAAGAAGTCGGCGATATTCTTCATCAACTCTATAAGCCATTCTTGCGAACCGATCATCCCTTTATCTTGATGGGGCTGGAATCGGCAGAAATGACCAAGTATGCCGCAAATTGCATGCTGGCCACCAAAATCAGCTTCATCAATGAAATTGCCAATCTGTGTGATCGAGTCGGTGCGAACATCAATGAAGTCCGTAAAGGAATTTGCCACGACCAACGAATCGGGTTTCAGTTTCTGTATCCGGGTGTCGGGTATGGAGGTTCCTGTTTTCCTAAAGATGTTCGTGCGTTGATTTCCGTTGCCGACAACGTCGGCATGAATACCGAGATCTTAAAGTCCGTCGACGATGTCAACACTTTGCAGAAGAAGGTTCTCTTCTCGAAGATTGATAAATATTTTGAGGGCGACTTGAGAGGGAAGAAGATCGGCATCTGGGGGCTTGCCTTCAAACCACGGACTGACGACATTCGTGAAGCACCGGCGCTCGTTTTGATTGACGATTTACTCGCCGCAGGAGCCGAAGTCGCCGTACACGATCCCGCCGCGATGGAAAACGTCAAAGCAATCTATGGTGACAAGCTGACATATTGCCAACACCATTACGAGACGATCAAGGATGCCGACGCATTGGCAATCGTCACGGAATGGAGTGATTTCCGAAACCCGGACTTTGAATTCATCGCCCATCAGATGAAGACGCCAGTCATTTTTGACGGTCGGAATCTGTTCGAGTCTCCACGCCTGGAGGGCGAAGGATTTACTTACTGCGGAATTGGAATGTAGACTGCCTCAAAGCTGCGTTTCATTCGTCGAAATCCGCTCTTGCCACGACCATAGTAATGTCATCGAGAAGCGGACGATGGTCGACATATTCGTTCAACCGTGTGACGAGCGTCTCAATGATGTCAGCAGGCTCTTTCTCTCGATTTTGAAGGATGGCCTCGATCATGCGATCAGATCCAAAGAGTTCCCCGTCCGCAGAAGTTGCTTCCTGTAAACCATCTGTGGCCATAACAAACAGATCACCATGCTGGAACTCAATCTCTGGAGAAATCTTGTATTCGGAGTCTGCCATCAATCCGAGCAATAGCCCGGTACTTGCCAGATATTCGACCTCTCCGCTTTGGCGTATTAACCAACCATCGTGACCGGCACCGACATAACTCATTCTTCGAGTTTCGGGATTGATACAAGCAGCCATCAACGAAATGAAGCTTCCTTCGGGAGTGTCTTCCACCAGAAACTGATTCAACTTTGCGAGTGCGGTTTTCAAATTCCCATGTTGATGAATCATGGCTCGCAGATACGCACGAGTTTCCACCATCTGTAAGGCAGGACCAAGTCCGTGTCCCGTCACGTCACCGATGGTGAGCACGATATCCGAGACGTCATCCGAGGTAATGAAATCAAAGTAATCGCCACAGGCTTGCGTTGCCGGAATTGCTCTACCAGCAAAACAAAACCCGTTCACAACCGGAGGGACAGTAGGATAGAGCTGTCGCTGTACAATTTGGGCCGTCCTCAATTCCTCCGACTGAAGCTGTAACTGTACGAGATGAGAAGTGTCACGAAGCGTCACCACCGTTTCGATAGTCCCCTCGTCATTCTCTGTCACGCAGCAAGTCACATCTGTGGGAAGGGAAGTCCCACCTTTAAAGACGAGTGAACCGGACGGATAATGTAATGCTCCTGCAGGCTTCGAGATCAAATCGTGAAATAGCTCCTGTATGGAAATGCTGTTTTGATCTTGAGGCGTCGCCCGAAATCGAACATCCTGAATGAGCCGAGGATCAGATTGAGTATCCTCCCCCAGTCGTAACATGAGACGCGCAGCACGGTTCATGTATTCAATATCGCCGGTCCGACTCCCACCGATGATGCCATCCGAAACCGAATCCAATATCAGTTCGAGAGTCGATTTGAGCCGTTTAACCTCTCGCTCTTGCTGATCCATTTGCGTAATGTCGGTCGAGATTCCGGCAATAGCATGAATCTCTCCTTGTTGATTCCGCAGAGGAAACTTGGAAGAAAGATATAAATGCGGGCCATCTTCATGAGGAGCAATTTCTTTGACCTGAATCGTTTCTCCTCGCTCCACCACTTCGATATCATTTTGTCGAAAAGTCTCTGCGAGTGACTTGGGAAAGATTTCTACATCCGTTTTCCCGACAAGCGCATCAAGTCGAAGTTGTAACAGTTCCTCAAACCGTCGATTCACAAACTGGTAGCGTCCCTCAAGATCTTTGACATACACGCAATTTTCGGTGTTGTCGAGAATTTCTCGCAGTCTGTTTTGACTTTCAATCAGGGCTTTACGAGATTGCTTACGTTCTGAGATATCGATCACCGAACAAAGCAGCAAACGGTAAGACGACGCATACACTCGACTGGTTTTTATTTCAATCGGAACTCGGTCACCTGTCTTCAATCTCAGTTCGAACTCGGCAGTCTCCTGATCGGATGGACGAAACTCTTGTTCATATCGTTTTTTCAAAAACGATTCCGGAGAACCATGCGAAGATTCACCCAGAAGTGGCAGAACTGATTCACCGATGAGGGCGTCTTGCGAATATCCACTTAATGCCTGAAAGCAAACGTTGAGCGAAAGAAATCGCAAGCCGACATCGAGAGTAAACAACGGAATGGGAATCTCATCAAAAAGCTGCCAGCAGAGCGCATCGGTTGAAACTTTAGTTGCTTGAGAGAATTGCTCTAACTCTGATGACTTTTCTGAAGGACTCATTCAGAGCCTCCTCTCGACCCATACTTATCGGAAGTCGACCCACGTCAGCGCGAGACCACTCTCCAGGATTTCCCGAAAGGAAATCCTGGAGTCATTTTCCCTGCACAATGTGCTCAATCATGTCGTCCCTAGTCGCCAACAGGTCTATCAAATCAGGCATTACGTGTTATAGAAATCTATTGCAGCGCATTCGATTCGTAAAAACAAGAGATTTTTTTTACGAAGACTCGAAATTGAGGGGTTTAGAGGACGCTGCCCCTAATAATTGAGTGTTTGCCCCGAGGTGCCCAGTGCGGCTTCCTTGAGAACTTCCGACAACGTCGGGTGCGCATGACACACAGCCGCTAAGTCTTCGCTAGACGCACCAAACTCCATGGCAGCACAGGCTTCCGCGATCAGATCGCCGGCTCGCGGACCAATAATGTGAACTCCCAGAATACGGTCAGTCTGTTTATCGGCGAGAACCTTGGCTTTTCCTTCCGTCTTCCCCAGCGCACGAGCACGAGCGTTGGCTAGGAACGGAAATGTCCCGATATTATAGTCGATGCCTTCATCTTTGAGTTGATCCTCGGTTTTACCCACCGTGGCAATCTCGGGGTCCGTGTAGACGACTCCTGGAATCACGTTGTAATTGACGTGTCCGTAGCCTGTGACTAATTGCTCGACACAGGCCACCCCTTCATGCTCGGCTTTGTGAGCCAACATCGGACCCGGAATCACATCGCCGATGGCGTAGATTCCTGGAATGGAGGTCTGGAAATGGGAATTCACCTGAATGAAGCCTCGCTGATCGGTATTCACACCGATGTGTTCCAAGCCAAGCCCCTCGACATTCGGCTTGCGGCCAGCAGAGAGCAACACGCGATCACATTTAATCGGGTCGATCCCATCCCCTTCGACGATACACTTTCCTCGTGATACCTTGGCCGAGGTGACGGCGACACCCAATTGAAATTTGATCCCCTGCTTCTTGAAGATCTTGAGAGCTTCTTTCGCCATCTCGGAATCCATGCCGGGCAAAATACGATCAAGAAATTCAAGAACGGTGACTTTCGCTCCCAACCTTCGCCAGACGGTCCCCAATTCGAGACCGATGTAGCCGGCTCCAATCACGACAAGATGATCGGGAACCGATTCGTATTTCAAAGCCTCGGTACTTGTCCCGATCTTGTCATAATCGAGTTCGACACCCGGCAACTCACTCGGCTGACTTCCCGTCGCAATCAGAATATTGCCAGCTTCGAGTGTTGTCTCACCTTCTTGCCTGCTGACAATCACTTTGCCCGTCTCGGGAATCGATGCTGTGCCTTCGTAACGAGTGATCTTATTATTTTTGAACAGGCCAGCAATCCCCTGCGTGAGCGTATTCACAATAGTGTCTTTATGGCCCAGCATTGAAGCCAAATCGAGTGACATCTTGCCGACTTTGATCCCCCGCCCTTCAAAGGCATGACCTGCCTGATCGTACAACTCGCTCGATTCCAGAAGTGCTTTACTAGGGATACATCCCACCCTTAAACAGGTTCCCCCGAGTGCGGGTTCTTTCTCGATGCACGCCACGTTCAAACCCAATTGGGCGGCTCGAATCGCTGCTGTGTATCCGCCGGGGCCGGCACCAATAATGACAAGATCGTGTTGAGGCATAGGACTAAATAACTTTGATGTTTCTCAGGTAATTTCGGGAGTTGAATAATGAAATCAGCATTCAATCAGCATGCGGTTGGGTTCTTCGATGACATCCTTCACACGCTTCAGGAAGGTGACTGCTTCGCGACCATCAATAATGCGGTGATCGTAACTCAACGCTAGATACATCATCGGGCGAATGACCATCTCTCCATTCTCGACAACGACCCGTTCCTGAATATTATGCAAACCAAGAATACCACTTTGAGGAGGATTGACGATCGGCGTGGAAAGCATCGAACCATAAATCCCACCATTACTGATGGTGAACGTGCCGCCTTGCAGCTCATCCATGCTCAAGCTGCCTTCTTTCGCACGAACGGCCAGATCGTAAATTGTTTGTTCAATTTCCGCAAAGCTCAACTGATCGGCGTTACGAATCACGGGAACAACCAGCCCCTTCCCGCCACCGACGGCAATTCCGATGTCGTAGTAATTGTGATAAACGAGGTCGTTGCCGCGAACTTCACCATTCACTTGGGGAACCAGCTTGAGTGCATCAATAACCGCTTTGACATAGAACGACATGAAACCGAGTTTGATGCCATACTTCTTTGTAAACGAATCTTGATACTGTTTGCGAAGATCCATCACTGGCTTCATGTTGACTTCATTAAACGTCGTTAACAACGCTGCGTTTTGTTGAGCCGAGACCAATCGTTCGGCAATTTTACGACGCAGCATGTTCATCGGAACGACATCCGAATCACGCTCGCCAAACGAAGTGGCTGGCAACTGCATCGCGGAAGCTTCTTTTTCAGAGGCCAGATGTTGCTGGACATCTTCTTTTAACATCCGCCCGCCGGGACCAGAGGCTGTGACCTCGCTGGCTGCCAACTTATTGTCGGCAAGCATACGAGCCGCGGCCGGCATCACATGTCCTTCCGCAGACTTTGATTCTTGAGGAGACGAACTTCGTGACGCAGACGGGTTTTCTGCCGCAGGAGCATTTGAAGTTTCCTTGCTCTGCTCTGCCGGAGCTTCTGCCGTATCGTCGATGATCACCAAAACATCGCCGATCGTGGCGACGGTCCCCTGTTCCAGGACAATTTCCTGAATGATTCCCGACACCGGAGCCGGCACATCCATCGTCGCCTTTTCCGATTCGATTTCGACCAGTTCCTCATCGGCTTTAATGTAATCACCGACTCCCTTGTAGAACTCGCCGACCATCACTTCTGTGATTGATTCTCCCAATGCTGGGATCTTGACTTCCTTGGCCATCGTAAACTGCTTTCCAATATCTCTCGGAGTGAGTGTTCTCTGGTGCTCGATTATTTGATCGACGATCTCACCAGACAGTTCCTGAAAGATCGTTTGTTCGATTTCATTCTGTTGTTGCAAAAGCCTCTGAAATCACTCTTTCCTGTTCAATTTCGTGGCTCTTAAACGACCCTGTTGCCGGGCTGGCCGACGGTGGCCGCGTGACACAAGTCAACGGGAACCGGTCGAGTAAACGATAGCCATAATGACCCATCATGAACTGCCAAGCCCCCATGTTTTTCGGTTCTTCCTGAACCCAGAATGCTTCGATACCATCCGCGTATGGCGAGAGTGCTTCAGTCAGCTCGCCAGTTGGCAGCGGATAAAGTTGTTCCACACGCAGGATCGCAACATCGTCCCGCCCGTTCTCTTTGCGGACATGATCGAGTTCAAAATAGATCTTGCCGGAGCAAAGTAAAACCCGTTTAGTTTTTGCCGGATCGGCGTAACCATCGTCCGCCAGTACACGACGAAAACGTCCGGTCGAAAGCTCTTCCAATGAGACCATCGCCTTCGGCTCACGTAACAATTTTTTGGGTGTCATTACGATCAAAGGCTTCCGCCACGACCGCACAATTTGCCGTCTGAGCATATGGAAATGTTGTGCTGCTGTGGACGGATAACAGATCTGCATATTATCTTCCGCGGCCAGCGTCAGATATCTCTCGAGCCGCGCGGAAGAGTGTTCCGGTCCTTGTCCTTCAAATCCATGAGGCAATAACATCACCAAACCCGAGAGTCGTCCCCATTTGTCTTCAGCCGACGAGATAAATTGGTCGATGATCACCTGTGCCGCATTGGAGAAATCGCCAAATTGCGCTTCCCAGATGATCAAACCTTCGGGGCGATCCAAACTGTAACCATACTCGAACCCCAGGACTCCCGCTTCCGAGAGTGGGCTGTTGATGATTTCGACGAAACCCTGACCGGGCGCAAGTTCGGAGAGAGTATTATAAGGTTGGCCATCTTCGTAATCGTGCAAGATGGCGTGACGCTGGCTGAAAGTCCCGCGTCCTGAATCTTGTCCCGTAAACCGAATCGGGTGACCTTCTGCCGCAATGGACGCCAGCGACATCAACTCGGCCGCTCCCCAGTCAATGGGTCGCTCGCCCTGCGCCATCTCTCGACGAGCTTTCAATACCATATTGTCGAGCTTGGGATGCGGAGTAAACGATTCCGGCAACGTACACATCTGCTCCGTCAGTCGGGTGAGTTCTGCGCGGTCAACACCTGTCTCTGGCTCTTCCGCGACTCCTTCAGGTCCACCGGAATATTCCGACCACATCCCCAACATCGACATTTCGGGATGTTCGTAATCGGGACTATTCGCAGCCTGCAACTCGTCTTCGTAATATTTGTGCGATTCCTGCTCGATCTGCTCGGCTTCTTCGCGATCCACTTCCCCGAGATTCAAAAGATGCTTCATGTAGGTGGCACGCACCGAGTTGCGAGACTTGATGGCTTTGTACATCACGGGCTGAGTGTATGAGGGTTCGTCAAACTCGTTATGCCCTAATCGACGATAGCAGTACATATCGATGACGGCATCTCGTTTGAACTCGGCCTTAAAATCAATGGCCATGCGGACCACTTGAGCAACCGCTTCCGGGTCTTCTCCATTCACATGGAAGATCGGAATTTGCAGCATCTTGGCAACATCGGTCGCATACAAACTGGAACGACCTTCGGCGGGAGAGGTCGTAAAGCCAATCTGATTGTTCACAATCACGTGAATCGTGCCGCCGGTGTTGTATCCGGGCAATTCGCTCAGATTCAACGACTCCTGAATGATCCCTTCACCGGCAAATGCGGCATCGCCGTGAATGAGAATGGTCATCGTCCGTTCGCGATCAAAGTCATCCACTTTGTCCTGCCGGGCACGCGCTCGTCCGACGGCGACCGGATTCACAAACTCAAGGTGACTCGGATTAAAGCAGAGTGACAGATGGACCGTGCGTCCGCATAGAGTCTCGCGATTGTAGCTGTATCCCATGTGATACTTCACATCGCCACGGCCACTATGTAAATGGGGATCGATATCGAGAAATTCACGAAAGACTTCGCGCGGACGTTTTCCCATGATGTTGGTCAGGACGTTCAATCGTCCGCGGTGGGCCATCCCCAGCAGAATCAGTTCTTGTCCGCATTCACTCGCTTTTTCGACCGCCAAATCGAGCAGTGGAATCAGAGTTTCGGCACCTTCGAGCGAAAATCGTTTGTGGCCTCTGAACTTGTCATGAATGAACGACTCGAACTGAATCGCGTGTGTCAGTTTTTTGAGGATCCGCAATTGCTCTTCGCGAGTTAATGTGGTGCGGTTCTCGGTTTGTTCCAGTCGATACTGCAACCATTCACGCACTGACATATCGTTAATGTGAGTAAACTGCACACCGATGGTTCGGCAATAGGTGTTCTGCATCCGCTGAACCAATTCGCGGATCGTCAACACATTGGGTCCACCAATCATGCGGGTGGAGATCGAAAGATCGAGTTCCGCTGTATTGAAACCGTAAAACTCGGGAGTCAACTCTTTCGGCACTGGCCGAGATTGTCGCAACGGATCGATCTGAGCCAGATTATGGCCGAGCACTCGATAGTTGCGAACCAGCATGTCGACGCGTTCCTGCAATGCCGCGGTGCGGGCCTCAGTCGAACGAGTGGTAGAAGTGACGTGACCATTCGAGTAAGCCAGCCCGCTTCCTTTGTGGAAGATCGACTTCGGTTCAAAGGAGGGCGCAAAGGAAATCCGACCACTAAACTGGTCGGATTCTTTCATCTTCCGGAACGTTTCCTGCCAGTTGTCCGCCACCGAGTGCGGGTCTTCGAGGTAGCGTTCGTAGAGTTGCTCAACGTAGGCCAGCGACTCGCTGTAGAGTTCTTCGTGTTCAGCGGAGCTCATTAGAATTTGGCATATTTTACAGGCAGGAGATTTGGAAATTGATCGCCTGAATGGGAGCGAACTCTGGAGACCAAAAGGGACTCCGTATCGACATCTGGAGGTCGGGCGCTGATCTCCAGCTTCTCTCAATCCGAGGTGACGCTGCTAACGCCTTTATCGTAGTCACTCAGGATAGGAGTGATAAGGACGCCATACCAAATACGGCAAGATTTTTTCCCAAAAATCCCCGTTCATCCACCTCACAGCCATCAGATCAGCCCCGGAGTCGAACCGCGGTCATTTTTTCGTCTCGCAAGTTGATCCATTCCATCCGAAAATCACGCTGCCGGCAATTCCAGAACTCCCCATCCAGCTTCCCCTCAGCCTGCAAGTCCTTAATGGTCGGTTCCTCTCCACAATCGGTCGATTTCAGCAGGATCAGCTCGTCCGCTTTGACAATACTGGCCACCCAGGCAGAAATGGCATCCGTCGTAAACTCCCAGTTTCGAGGCACCAACGCCCCACGCTGCTCGCCATCATCAAGCAAATCGGCGACAGAAACCAACCCCGTCTCTCCTTCATCAAGCCCCAATGCATCCTGAAAATCGACCACATTGACCAATCGAGGGATCATGCGATCAATCAGCGACTCGGACAAGCCGAGCGACATGACCGCCAATTCGTGAGCATCTTCATCTCCCAAGCCGAAACGGGCATCCCATTCACGGACCACATCGGCGAACTTCCCGCCCCCCACAATCAGCAGACGACGCTCTTCTTCAGGACGGCGACTCCACAAGCGCATCAATCGCTGCCCCAGATCGGGCAGATCGAGCAAAGAGCCTCCGAGTTTGTAGACAACAAGTGACATGCTGCCGTTGTACCGAGAAACCGAGGACGTTCCAACTCACACATTTTTTTGCGAGGTTATGTGTGGGACTGTTCGACCGGCTGGAATCGCATTCCGAGTAGCCTCGCTACCGCAATATTTGTACTGAAACTTCTTCAAGCAATTTTACGCTCTTTCCAGACAGACAGAGCGTCTGGGACATCCAACCCCGCGCTGGAGAAATAAAAGGCCAGCGTCGCGGCAAATATCTTATCTTGTGCGATCTGAACATACGGTCGCTTTGAATTGTACTTACCCCATCCAGGCGTGACATTCAATTCCCACACAACGGGTTGTCCTTCAGATGTGTAACTGTAATCAAAGGCGGCATAATCAAGCCCGATGATTTTCATAGCATGCTGAAACAAGTCATGATTGGGATCAGGCTGTTTCATAAATTCAAGCTCTTCTGCCGTGGTTTGCTTGTTTGTGATTCGGGATTTCGTACGCGCTTCCCATGTCGGCGATACTTGCTGCGTAAAGGGAATGCCGATTTCTCCAATGGCAACGTATCGATACTTTCGGTAATTCCCATCATCACCCCGAGTGTCTATATATTCAGAAGCAAACGGTTGTGCCATTTGATGCAAGGGAACCGTGCCTAATTCGCGGTAGTTCTGAACCAAATAACTCGGGGCATGTCCGCCATGAATTAATTCTTCTCGTATCAGTAATGGAAATTCTAAATCTCCAATATCGTGTTGGAACTGTTCTCGATTGACAATTGAAACGGCTTTCGGCGCGCGAACACCTGCCTTGGCGAGCCAGTCGCCACATTCGCTTTTGCGCATTCGCAGCAAGCCTTCTGTACGATTTATTGTACGGATCCCCTGTTGATCACATTCTGATTCAAGTTGTTGTATCCGGCTTAGTAAAGCGGGGTGGTCTTGCAGAGTGGTTTCGTTGAACGAATTAATCAATAACTTCTTCTCTTTGAGATTCGGTGGCGAATTGGGAGTCGCATACAACCAAAATTGCTCGCGAAGATCGGACGCATGCTGCTCTATCCAATCCAGAGTTTCAGAGAAATATGTCGCTTTATGAAGAGTACACCGATGCACCAAAAACGGACTTTGAGAATCAGCAAGGCGGAAATTGACCAAACCGTCACGCCAAGGGCGAGACAATAATCGAAACGCCGTTTCTAACTTGATCGCTGTTCGATTGAGAATCGAATCCTTCGGCATTTCGTTTCCCCTGATACAGATAGAGACTCGTTCGTGAGGACACCAATAGAATAGTGTTCAGCTCAACACATTGGCAACATCAGTTGCGCCAAGTGCCATGCTCCTCGCTTGCCGTGGGAATGTGTCTTCAGTCGTAGAGTTTATTCCAGCGGATTATTTCGACGCCGAGACGCTAAGAAACACAAAGAAAACAATCTGAATCAACAATCATGGGTAGCCGCGACAACTCTGCTATCGGCGTGCCGCAGGCATTCGAACTTATTCTGTGCGACGTAGGAACTGTCTTGAAGTTCAAGTGTCCCATCATGTTGCCAATTCCGTATTACCACGTCATTTCTGAACCCCATTGCCCAGAGTGCAGGGTGCCTTCTTCGCCAATGGATGCCTGATATTTGAGGAACAGATCCACAGGCCCGAGACTAAGGTTCATTGATGGCCCGACATTTAACCAATCGTTCCCCATATTGACTCCTCGGGCTAGGAATCTTTGTCCCGGAGTGGAGACCAACCCGGCAGAATATTCCTCTTCGTAATCTTGCAGTTCATGCAACCAAGAGGCTTCCACATCCATGCTGAAACGATCTTCCAGTGCGAAGATCTTGGCACGTCCTCCCACTTGAGTTCTCACACTATTGATGTTCATTTTTTGGAGAGCCAGAGCCGTGATGTCACCGCCCGTTTCTTGGAATCCATCCGTGGTGAGTTGCATCCATTGCAACCCCATGAATGGTTGCACGAGGAAATCATCTTCCTCATAAGTCCAATCGGATTCAAAGTTGACTGCACTGCTCCAGCCGTCGAAATCTCCGAGATTTTGTTCAGAGATCATGTTGACGCTGACATTGCGGGTCGAGTCAAAGTCATTGAAACCTCCGAAGGCCGTGAACGTTCCGTAAAAATCGTCCCTCTCACTGATGAGATAAAGTCTCATTCGATGAGAGTCGGATTCGATGTGAGAGCGGACTTCCTCGGCTCGTGAATCTTGTCGTTCATAATTATAGAACACCCCGAGACTTGATTCGCCATCCAAGCACCAGGTACGTCCCACGAGATGCCCGAGAGCATTAAAATCGGTGGCATGGGCGTTGCCGTCGCTGTTGACATCTCCCGTGTAAGAATACCCCGCATACCAAAGTTCTTCCAAACAGGGAAGTTCGGGATTGTTGTTACGGTGAATCTGATTAGACATCACACTCATAAAATGACTCATGCTCTGGATCTGGAACATGGTGTGTGCCATAAATTTCCCCGGACAGACTATTGAGTGCCGCTCCCACAGACTCCGCATCGGGAAGCAAATCGAGATTGTCGCGGAGCATCTGTGCCGAGGTATTGCCGGCATCCAGCTTGGCAATATCAAAATACGTTCCGAATGAAGTCTGATTATATGTTGTTCCCAATGAGGCAAGTGGGGCGTCGTTCGCAAGCATGAACCCTGCTGTGTTCATGGTAAAGAAGGGCAGAACTCGAAAAGCAACGTAGGTGATGCGTCGGGGGCTGCCGGATTGGAGGCAAATGTGATCTCGAAGGTTGCCGGACGGCTTCTGTGACTACAATGACCAGTAGGAACTAAAAACTACAAGGGTATACTCATGCAAAAAACGACAATCTTTGCAGCCATGCTCTTCGTGATAACCACTGTATCAGTGGCCGAATCCGAAGAACGTGTTCTCCTCAGCTTTGACAAGCCTGACTCTGCCAAGCCTTGGCAAACTGTCAACGACGGAGTGATGGGTGGTCGTTCTGACGGCCAATTTAAGATCAACGAAGACAAGAAAATGGAATTCTTCGGCACGTTATCTTTGAAGGACAACGGCGGCTTTGCATCAGTGAGAGCCAGAGGCGGTAATCTCGGACTAACGACAGACGAAATGATTGTCGCCCGAGTGCGAGGCGATGGTCGGCAGTACAACTTCAATGTTTATGCCCAGAGAAACCTCGGTGGATACTCCTACCGGCAATCATTCCAGACAAAGAAAGACGAATGGATCGAGGTTGAGTTGCCCGTCAGCAAGTTCATGGCGACTTGGCGAGGTCGAGTCTTTCCGAACGAAAAGCTCGATCCGACGAAGGTCTCTGGACTTGGTATTCTGCTGGGTGACAAGAAGGCTGGCCCTTTCAAGTTGGAAGTCGAATGGATCAAGGTGAAGAAAGCCGAATGACAACACTGGAGCAACAATTCGACTCCCAGCACTTCCCCAACGAGTATGAGTTGGTGAATGGAGTTGCCAATGGCGTTACCGGCTTCTTTGGTCGGTGCTTTCAAAAAAGATTGAGGGGCAGATGGTGGCAAAGCTTGCAGGCATGGCAGTGTCAGCGTTGGATAAAGTTGTGAGACAGTTTCGCAGGGATATTGAAGAAAGGGCAACGAAGATAGCGGAAGATCGGGGTGACACGGAGGCAACCCCGGAGGATGTGATGAATGCAGTGCCGGTCGTGATCGAATCTCGATTTCGGACTGCCAAGAAATAGAAGGCAGAGACAGGGCACGGCAGTCACCCTCGTGGCGAAGCTGATCTTCCCACCGATTCAGTTCAGTTTGAGGAGCTTACCTCTGGCGGCGTTGGACATTCTGGCTTTCTGAGTCACAATCATCTGGCTGTCTGAGTCACAATCATCTGGAAACATCACAAATGGGTTGCGGTGTCGCAGGTGCCGTGTTTTGTGTGGGTCTCGATTGTGGGCGTGCTGATATTGTCGATCACTTGGAGCAACTGGTAGCAATGACGGAGAGTCCAACCACTACAGAAATCCGCCTTGGTCTCTGCTGCATCTTTCTTGAAGAGCCGATTAAATTTCGCAAGACGACGGTCAAGGCCATCGGCGGCATGAATCGTGATGCGGCACTCAACAAGCTTTCGAGTCTGTGCATGACAAACGCTGAGGCGTTGCTGGCATCACTGCAGTTCTGTGCCAATAACGGTATCGGTTGCTTTCGTATCAACAGCCAAATCCTGCCCGTGAAAACGCACGCAGAATACGGCTACGACGTGAGCGATCTTCCTGATGGCGACGAGATTGTCCAGCGTTTCAAGGCGTGCGGCGAGTTTGCTGGATCGCATGGCATCCGAACGAGCTTCCATCCCGATCAATTCGTCGTACTGAACTCTCCCCGCCCGGATGTGGTAGATCGGTCTATCGAGGAACTTGAGTACCAATCGGAAGTTGCTGAGTGGGTCGGTGCCGATGTCGTAAACATTCACGGTGGAGGAGCGTATGGTGACAAAGCGGATGCTCTGAGTCGATTCGCCAAATCCCTGTCTCGGCTGTCAGACCGAGCGAGAAGTCGTTTGACGGTCGAAAACGATGACGTGACCTACACGCCATCTGATCTGCTGCCAGTCTGTTTGTCGGAAGGAGTCCCACTGGTCTACGATGTTCACCATCATCGCTGCAATCAAGACAAACTGACTGTAGAAGAGGCGACCACACAGGCAATCTCCACTTGGAATCGAGAACCAATATTTCACATTTCCAGTCCGCTTGAAGGCTGGCAAGGGCCAAAGCCACGACGCCATCACGAATTCATCAATGTGGCGGACTTCCCTGAGTGTTGGCGTGATCTGTCGTTGACGGTGGAGGTGGAAGCCAAGGCCAAGGAAGTCGCAGTTCTGAAATTGATGAAACAATTGTCGCAGAAGTGGTTGGTGTACATACTCCGGTGCGCCGATGGCTCGCTCTACACGGGTATCACGAATGATCTGAACCGGCGAGTTGAACAGCACAACGCCGGAACGGCATCACGTTATACTCGCAGTCGACTTCCCACCGTCTTGGTCTATCAGGAGTCGCAACCGAATCAGAGTGAGGCATTGAAGCGAGAACTGGCGATCAAGGCATTGTCTCGGAGAGCGAAAGAAACGCTCATTGGATTAAAGAAGGAAAGGAAACATATTCGATGATTTTTCTATGCGCAGTTCTTTGTGATAATACCCCTGAACAAATCTAACCAAAGGGGAATCTATGAAGACTGCTTTAATCACTGGCGTGAATGGGATGGATGGTAGCCATCTGGCAGAGCACTTACTGGACTTTGGTTACAATGTGCATGGCACAATTCGAAGGTCGAGTACCCCTAACCTCAGTCGAATCAAAGATATCCTCACAAGGATCACTCTGCACGAAGCTGACCTGACAGACCAAGGAAGCTTGAACCGGGCTGTGAAATCTGCCTCGCCTGATGAAGTTTACAATCTCGCCGCACAGTCGTTTGTGGGGGTCTCGTGGGAGATCCCCGCTGCAACAGCCGACGTGACAGGATTTGGAGCTGTCCGTGTGTTTGAGGCTGTCCGAGAGTATGTAAATTCTAACACCGCAGCCGTTCGAGTGTATCAGGCTTCCACTTCTGAAATGTTTGGGAACGCCAGACCTCGCAGTCAAAACGAGTCAACACCTTTTGCACCACACTCACCTTATGGAGTTTCAAAAGTGTTTGCGCATCAGATGGCTGACGTGTATCGTAAAAGCTTCGGAATGCACATCGCCTGCGGAATCTTGTTTAACCACGAAGGGCCACGAAGGGGAACAGAGTTTGTCACCCGGAAGATCACAAAAGCTGTCGCCGAGATATCCAGAGGCAGGAGAGAGAAGCTCGGTTTGGGTAACTTGGACGCCTCTCGCGACTGGGGTTACGCGGGAGACTTCGTCAAGGCCATGCACCTGATGTTGCAGCAAGAGCAGCCGACAGACTATGTGATTGGCACCGGAGTCACGAGGACAATCCGGGAATTTCTCGACGCGGCTTTCGCTTCTGTAGGGATCGAAGACTGGACCGACTACGTGTATGAAGACCCCCAGTTTTTTCGACCTGTGGAGCTGCACACTCTCCGAGCAGACCCCTCTAAAGCAAAGCAAGAGCTTGGCTGGGAACCCTGCACAGACTTCCACAACATGGTTGAGATGATGGTGAAATCCGATCTAAAATCTCTCAGTTAAGTGGGGTTAAGGGCTCCTAGAACGGATTAGTGAGTTCCTACAACGCATTAACGAACTCCCAGCAGGTGGGTGTCCTGAAAGTTGTTTGGGTTGAGTATTTTGTTGTGGGATCGTGAAAAAGCTCCCCGAAGATTTGTGTTCTATTCGTATTGCTTGTTGAAAAGACAGACAAAACGGATTCGAT
>JAQWSQ010000186.1 GCA_029243145.1 Planctomycetaceae bacterium
CGAATTACGAGAAGAGAACCGCAATCATCCGGGGACTCACAGTTCGGTCCCAAAGAGATTGAGCGATGACGAGAATGCCGAAAAAGCTGAAATTGTTCGAGCTTTACAACAGACTGATGGCAACCGAACGCAAGCTGCGAAGCTTCTGGAAACCAGTCGAGTTACGCTCTGGAAGAAGATCAAGAAGTATGGTCTGGATGATTAAGTGTTAAGTTAGCGCTATTCGAATATGGTTAGCGATAAGGGTTAACGATACCCACTTATGTTCATCGTAACAGGCTCCAATAAATTGCGTAAATGACTATTTACTACGGGTATTCATCGATTGTCTTGTATTCCTGACTTCTTTGGCATCGGGATTGCGTTAACACTCTTGTGCACACGAAGGCGATTTAACAAGGAGTCGAACTATGCAACTCAAACAATATTATCTTGGCTGTCTCGCTCACGCTTCGTATTTGATCGGCGATGAAAAATCGAAAACTGCCGCAGTTGTTGATCCGCAACGTGACATCGAGCAGTACCTGAAAGATGCTGAAGCCCACGGCTGGACGATCAAGCATGTCCTTCTCACCCACTTTCACGCCGACTTTCTGGCTGGTCATATTGAATTGCGTGATCGCACTGAAGCCAATATTTACCTCGGAGCCAAAGCTGTAGCGGAGTACGAATTTACGCCACTCAAAGAAGGTGATGTGATTGAGTATGGCGATGTGATTGAGTATGGCGATGTTCGCCTCAAGACATTGGAAACTCCGGGGCACACTCCTGAAGGGGTTTCTATATTAGTCTACGACCTCGAATCCAGCGGTCAGGACCCCTACGCGGTACTGACAGGGGACACACTGTTCATTGGCGATGTTGGACGCCCCGATTTGCTCGCTTCCATCGGTGTTACGGCTGATGAGTTGGCTGAGATGCTCTATGACTCGCTCACACACAAGCTGATAAAATTGCCAGATGACACACTGGTTTATCCCGCTCACGGGGCAGGCTCTTTGTGCGGTAAAAATCTGAGCGACGAAACCGTCTCGACAATTGGCGAACAGAAGAAATACAACTATGCCCTCCAACCGATGAGCAAGGAGGAGTTCATGGACATGGTACGGGACGATCAACCAGATGCTCCCGAATATTTTGTTTACGATGCGATCAAAAATCGCGAAGAACGAGTCTCGCTCGAAGAAAGCATGAAGCGATCAATGATTGCTCTCAGTCTCGAAGATGTTTTGCGATTGAGAAAGCAAGGTGCTCAGGTTGTCGATGTCAGAGAAGGAATTGATTTTGACGCGGGCCATCTCAGTGGAGTCCTCAATGTCGGTTTGCAGGGTAAATATGCCACTTGGGCAGGGTCGCTACTGAGTCACGATGAACCCATTGTTGTGATCGCAGAGGAAGGCGGAGAAGAAGAAGCCATTATGCGGCTGGGGCGTATCGGATTCGATAATGTTGTTGGTTATCTAGGGGGAGGTGTGAGCGTATTGGATGGGCACCCCGAACTGACTCAATCGGTCGAACGAATTACGGCACCTGCACTCCAGGAAAAACTGGAAGCGGCAGAGAAAATCACGATTCTCGATGTCCGTTCACCACAGGAGCGAGAATCAGGAACGATCGAAAACAGCATCAGTGTTCCTCTCAATCATTTGGCTGAACGCATCTCGGAAGTTCCCCAAAGCCATTCTGTGGTCGTGCATTGTGCCGGTGGATATCGATCGGCAATTGCCATCAGTATTCTACAACAGCAAGGATACGAAAACGTCTTGGACTTAGTTGGGGGCTTCAAGGCATGGGAGGCTTCAAATCTTCAAATACAAACGTCTTCCTGATTCCATAAGCAGAGAAAATACAACATAAAATAGGACCTTTGGTTCGACGAAACTCTCAGGAGAAAATCATGTCCACGATCACCCAAACCACAATTTTACCCCGAGAACTTCAGCAAAAATATGAAGCGGGCGAAGCATTCAAGCTGATCGACGTTCGTACGCCGGTCGAGTTTCGGGAGACACACGTCGAATTCGCGAGCAATGTGCCGCTCGATAAAGTTGATCCTGCCGAAGTGATGGAACGTCACGATGCTGGTGACGATCCACTATATATCATGTGCCGTTCGGGCAATCGTGCTCAGCAAGCCATCGAGAAGTTCAATAAGTCGGGTTACGAAAATGTGATCAATGTTGAGGGGGGCATGCTTCAGTGGGAAGCCGATGGACAACCGGCCGTTCGAGGAAAGAAAGCGATTTCGCTGGAACGACAAGTCCGCATCGTGGCGGGTTCGATTGTCTTTATTGGTGCGATGCTCGGCTACTTCGTGGATCCTGCGTGGGTGTTTCTCTCTGCGTTTGTTGGAGCCGGGTTGGTTTTTGCGGGAGTGTCCGACACCTGCGGCATGGGCATGATGCTGGCGAGGATGCCGTGGAATCAGGTCAAAGAGGAAAGTTGCCGCGTGAAGTGAACTGTTCTGTCTACTTGTTACAAAGAAGCACCGAGATTTAGCCAGTCTTTGAGCAAGAAGTTCATACGACCGATGAGCAGCGAATATCGACTCATCACGGTGAGGGCAAAGCCGACACCGAAAGTGATCATCAACAGATAGATCCCCACCCGAGAAATCTTGCCGACAACACCCGTATGCTCGACTGAGAAAAAGAAGTAGGTCAAACAGCAAAGCGTCCCCAAGACCATAATGGAATTCCATAACGATGTTCTCAGGTCGAACGATCCATCTTCGGCGAAAACGATGAGCGGCAGGATGGTTGATTTGATTTGCACCACAAAATCGGCTTCAAAGTGACTGACCAGTCGCAAACCAGCGAACACGGCAATAAAGAACGCCAAAGGCCAGCGTGATATCCAGCCACCCGTGGGCATCAACCGCCAGAGAAACATAATCCCCATGGCGAGTGGAATCAGCATGAGCCATTCCGGCTCAGTGCGATCGTCCCCCGGCATGAAGGTCTTCTGAGCGAATTGTGGGGCAAGTTGAGCCACAAAGATTCCCATAAACGCCGACCAAAATCCCACAACCATCGCATACGCGGCAGACGATCCTACGAAAATTGATTCGGCAACTTTGTAAAAGACATTATCGCCGAATAGAAAGGAGAAGATTGCCAACGTAAACAGCGCGGACAGCCAAATGCCCAGAGTTCGCGGCCAACTGATTTCAACGCCTAGGTTATTACTTTCAACTTTAGGCACTTTACTCCACGTGGTGAAACTTTTTCCGCTATCAGCATCGACGACGATCTTCGGAGCGACATAGACGGCACCCGCTTGATAAGAAACTGCTCGCCAAGAAAGATACGCTCCGGCAAGCAACATAACGACGATCCAGACGACATTCGATTGTTTCATGATTGATCTCGCCTTCCACTGGTCTGCCACATCACCAGATTGCCTAGGATAATAATGCCAATCAACATAAAGTGAGCCACCTCTTGGCTGGTCATAAAGACATTTGCCATGTTGGAATTGGGACGCTTTTCAATCTCGGGGTATTTCTCAAACATCAGTTTTTCGTACTCGGCTGCTGGCTTGATGCCGGCAATCATTCCGATCATCTGGTTGGGGATGTAAGGGTAGAGGGTAGAAGCCTGAACTCCCGTTGTTCCTCCCACAATCTCAATACTGTCAAACGGGGTTGCCGCATATTGGACCCATTGTTTCAATCCCGGATCACCCGCGCTCACATTCACAATGAGCGGGAACTGCTTGATGTTGTCGATATCGGCCATCATCGGTATTTTGGCGACCGGAGTTCCCTGCTGATCAGCGCCATAGAGTTTCGGTAGATCGCTGGTAATCAGCTTGATGACTCCTTCGTACCCCGGTCGATAGCCAAGATTGACGTAATCTTCGCCATACACATATTCGGGATACTCCTTCTTCAACGTGGCGACTTGCCGCTGAATCATCGCGACGCCTGTCGGCCATATTGTCATGAAATAGATCTTATGATTTTTCTGGGCAGCGTGTCTGAGGAAAGCATCTGCCATGGGCTGCAACTCTCCTTCCGCGGAAGGGTCATAATCGAGCGGCATGAGGATTTTAGTCCCCGACGGAAGTTCATCGATGGCATTGAACACGTTTTCCACCATGGGGGTGACTTTTTGAGGTAAGACAATTCCTGTCAAAAGGGGAATGCTGATCGCCAGAAATGTGAGCGCAAAGAGCCAGCGACGGTCGAGATCTGCAAGGCTATTCCAGAATTTATCCATATCAATCACCTCCCAAGTATGACTGATCGACACCCATTAGAACTTTTAGCGATGTTGAGACAACTCCCAACGCAATCCCGATCATGATGGCTCTCGTCCCCAAGGTGTTGAAGAGGTTGACCAGAGTCCCTCGGATCGTATCAATCTTGAAGATTGCCCAGGCGCTCTCCTCAGGAATTTGATCGGTTAGCATTGGTCCCGATGAAGTTTGAGCCACCAACACCAAAAGCGCGGTCAGCAACAAAAGTGATGCCTCGACATTATTAGCACGGAAGGCACGAAACGCTGCCGAAGAAATATAGAACGCCAAAGTGGCAAACATTGTTGCCGCCAATGGGACATAAACATAATTGAAGATCCACCAGAAGGCACTCCCCTCAGCTTCGTAACTCCCCGACCAGGCATATGCGAGATACTTTTCGTTGGGAGGAACGCCGAGTTTTCCGATGCCGCAAATTAAAGTAATCCAGAAGGCCAGCAATGTGATCGCCGCATATCCCCACCCCGCTTTACGCTCGCTGATTTTCTTCAAATTATTGAGATTCAGGTTTCCGGCACCCAATACAAAGGCGAACACCGCCAAGATGTCGAACCACATAACGACTTCAGTTTCCCACGATTGTATAGGATGGGAAAATTTGGCAAGGATCAGCACGATGCCGACGATGCTTGCAATGATCAGAGGGATGGTTCTTTTCAACATATTCAATCAGGTTCCCAACAAACTCTCGGTGATAAAAGAAATCACATTTTGAAGATCTCCCGTTTTCTCACCAGACTCACCGCGATGGACAAATTGGGAGACGGTCATCAAGACGGCTCCGAGAATGAGAAATAATCCTGCAATAAATTTTCCGACATCCTGACCTTTCAGAGAACCGAGCTGTTGAGGCTCTCCCGAGAGGTACGCCGACGCTGCGAAGAACTCTTCACCGATCAGCACATAGTCACATGCTGCGACAAAAAACGGTAGCTGTGACGGCATGGCTGTGCCGGCGATTTGAATGGCTCCGACAGTGTTTGCTGTTTCAGCGAAGATGAGAGACTCGGCATAAAACGCGCCCATGTAAAAACAGGCGGCCGGTTTTTCTCGAACCATCTTGCCTGTGACCGCCGCCACAAAACCAAACTGTTCGTCGGTGACATAATATATATTGTCAGGATTATAAAGGTCGGGACGTCCGGCAGCCGTGTACGCTCCGTCAACCGTTTCGCGCGCGACTGTCATCACGAGTGAGCGAGTGGTGGGTACATCGAGACCGGCATCGTACTCGGCGGTTAGTTCGGCCACACGACTGAGCACCGTGATTCCCGCCACGGTTTGAATATCGTTGATATCCTGGATTCCGGGGATGAACAAGCAGTCTCGTCCCATCTCGGTGGCACGTCCAACGGCTTCTTCGATGGCTTCCAGACCGGCAATTTTACGGATTTTGAGTGTCTTGCCAGCTTTGGCTGCTTCAATAAAATAAACGACCGAACCGCAGACAACGAGCATGAACAGTCCGAAATATAATTTTGATTGATCTACCCATTGCAGGACAGGTGTTGCTGATGCCGTCTGGCTGGGATCTGAAATTGTACCGTTCGGCAATTTCAGTTTTATTCGATAGACATAATTATGCTTTCGATCGAGTTCTTTATCGACGAATTCTTGTTTGTTCCCTTCAACCTCTGCGACAACTTCAAATTCGCGCAGCGCGATCAACGGTGCTTCGGGATCGAAATCATCCCGGTTTGGGTCAGGTTCTGGTTTCAGAAGAATCGATTTTCGTTCGATCACATACTTGAAATATGGTTGATCAGGTTTGTGAGAACGATCTTTTTTCGGCTCTTTGATTGTTGATGCCGGTTTACGACCGCTTGTTTTGGGAACAGATTTTCCACTTTTCAAAGCCGCTTCTTTTTCATCGTCCTCAATCGCCGCTGCTCCCCATAACAGTCTGAGTTTCTCACCCTTATCGTTCTCGAAATCTTTGACCTTAACTCTCTCGGGCAATTGTGGTTCCGCAGCGTTCACACTTCCGCAGATAACGAAACAGATCATGATTGTGGAAATTCGCATTTTGTTCACTCCTCAATCAGTTCGACATTGGCCCGTGGAACTGTCAAATGCCGGCTATCATCCAGAATGACGGTCAGCACACGCGCTTTCGAACCTGAATCGAGCACTGTGAGTTCGTGGGGCAGGCTGTCTACTTTTCCCAGCAAACCGAAATACGGGTCGCGAATCATGCGGACTCGGGCTCCAGGAACGAGTAATCCGTGTTCCGAGGATGGTTCTTCGTTGGGTGTCACTTCGTCAGGATTGAGGGGGATCAGGATTTCCGGCCTCAGCACTCCAGCACGAATTTGTGTTGCGCCATTGGCGGCGGCTTCTCGGCCTTCGAGTAGTTGGAACAACTCGAAGGTTCTTGCCGCCATTGCAATGTCACCGAAGCCTTCCGTGATCACCAGTGAAGTTCCGATTCGTTCTGAACCAGTGATGGCGACGCCCAGATCCTGTCCGAGGATATCCTTGAGATCTTGATCGTCCATGCCACCCGAGATGACGGCTGCCGTGCCGACTTTAATGGCCCGTTTGATGGCTTCTCCCGTCATGCGGGCACCACCCACGACAATTTGCCCTCGCATGTCCTCGTGAATCAAATCCGGTGTGAGTGGAATCTCGGGGGATTGGCAAGCAAGACGAATTGTTCCAAATGCTTCGCCGCCGATACCAAGAATTCCCTGTGCCATGGCGATATCGGCTTCGATATCGACTCCCTGTTCGGGGAGAACTTCCACAACTTCGCCCGCCAAGTACGCGAGGACTTCAATCGGTTCTGGCGCTCCTCGCAGAATGACTTGGCCCGTGATTTGCGAGATCGTTTCCACAGTTCCATCATCGGGGCTATAAGCTTCTTTCTGAAACATTCCGAAGATGCCGGGCGAGCGTGCAATCAACTCGTCTTTCCGAATCGTGTCTCCTTGTATTTTTAGCAAACATCGTGGCACGTCGGTGGCCGCGACTCCCAATTTGTTGGAGAGATTGAACGGGATGACCGGGCCGGGAAGAAATGTTCGAGCCACCACATCCTGAGCGTTCACACGATCACCCACCGATACCACCACTTCACCCGAAATCGGTAGCATGCGCCGCGTGCGATGTTTCACGCAGTGGCTGACTCGTAATCCTGGTGTGTAGGCGTGTGCCATGTTTCTCTCAAACCTGCATCGACTATTCGTAGACGTTTAGTTCTGCAACCCAATTTGTCATTTGCTCTCGGCGATCCGATTCTTCTCCTTCGATGACAAGAGGACGCCCGCGGGCGTCAAGGACGATTCCGACCGTACCGCCGCGCACAGTTCCTTTCACTGGCTTGCCGGGACCATCTCCGAAATCAAATCCGCGTTCGGGGTCAATGACGATCTCAGCCGTGTGGTTGATCGGTAATGGTAATAACCGCATCTCGCCGACCTTTAACTCTCCGGTTTCGTGAATCCCGTTCCCTTTGATTTGATACTGGAAACATGGTTTGCCACGTTTGCCGCGACCGCGTGGAGCCACACATGTTCCCAAATAGACCAGGCAATCTTTCTCAAAGACTTCCAGTGCTGCTTGCGGGTGAACTGACGCCAACACACCAAGGTGAGGCATCATGAAAATGCTGTCTTTCGCGAGGCAAGTGATCCCTTCCGGTTCGAAGGCATCAATCATCATAGCGACCGTTTGCTCCATACGGGGTGCGTGTGAAAGGACGCCGCCCGAACCAACAATCAAATCGAGAACCATATTGTCGACTAGAGTGGCTCCTCCCGTCGATTGACTGAATGTATCTCCTACGGTGCGCTGTTGTTGGACTCCCTGTAAGGTGGTCGCAAATTCTTTGTGCTGGATGTAGGCCAATCGTAACGCTTCCCGAGCGACGGCTTGCTCGAAGATGAGCGCTTCCCGCGTCTGCGGGATGGTTGTCGGGCGGATCATTTTGTTTTTGACCCGATTTCGGAGTTCTCGTTCGTCCATGTCGATATGGACCCAGCGAAGAACATTCTTCATGCCGGCTTCCGCACAGACATTCGAAATGGAGTAGCTCATGCCCAGATTGGCAGAAACGGTTCGGTTAAACTCAGTTCCAAACACACTGAAAACATCCGTTGTGGCACCACCGATATCGACACCCACCGCATTGATGTTTTGTCGCTCGGCAATGGTTTGCAGAATGTTTCCGACTGCTCCCGGTGTTGGCATGATGGGGGCGTCGGCCCATTCAATGAGTCGAGGGTAGCCGGGAGCGTGTGCCATGACGTGTTCGAGAAACAGATCATGAATCCGATCTCGTGCTGGTCCCAGGTTTTCCTGTTCGAGCACGGGGCGTACATTGGGGATGACCGCCAGTTCGATGTTCTCACCGGCAAATGTCTGGCGGACGGCATCAGCCGCATCTGGATTGCCGGCGTAAATGACTGGCAACTTATAGGCTCCCCCAAATCGGGGTTGTGGACGAGCGGGAGCAATTAACTCCGCCAATTGAACGACATGCTTGACGGTTCCACCATCTGTCCCACCTGCGAGTAGAACCATGTCGGGGCGAAGCTCGCGAATTCGTTGAATCTGTTCGTGCGGTTTTCGTTTGTCGTTGGAAGCAATTGTCTCCATCACGATGGCTCCCGCTCCCAGAGCGGCACGTTTGGCGGATGCGGCGGACATATTTCGAACGACACCCGCCACCATCATTTGCAATCCGCCACCGGCACTCGATGTTGAGATGTAGGCATCGCAGCCTGTCTGTCCATCAACGGGTCTGATGATGTTTCCATTCTCGTCAACTAATTTTCGGCCAGAGAGTTCGCCAACTTCTGTGGCTGCGTTTTGGACACCGACCGTGACATCGGCAGCCGGTTCTTCAACGGTTGTGGGGGCTTCGCCGCGATGTGTTTGACGATAATGTCCATCGACCTTCTGAATGAGAATGGCTTTGGTGGTCGTGCTTCCGCAGTCTGTGGCGAGAATCACATTCAAATCGTCGGGACTAGAGGTCGCTTTAGCGGTCATACATCCGATCCGTCGGCAGGCGTTAAGCAATCGGAATCTGATTGACCGGGAGCTTCTGCGAGTTTCTCAAGACGATCAAGCAAATAGTCGATGGATCCCCGCTTTTCGAGAAAGCGGGCAAACTCATCTTGGGCGTGAACTCCGAGAGTGACTTTCATGAGGGGTGAGAAAAAGACCAGCAATTGCGACCCGACATAATTTAACGGGCGACATGTCTCCAGTGCCATGGATGCCGGTAGCGCCATCCCACGGCGATGGACTTCGTTCAAGACACGGTCAATCGCCTTCGTTTGATGCGGAGACGGCAATACAGCCTTCCCGTCATCAATTGCAAAGGCGTGTTTCAGCCAGTTCATGGAATCCTTCCTCAAGAACGAATGCCTGAAATACGAATGAATGGGAAAAAATTGCTTTCGTCCTCAAAGACTAACAGCAGGCGCAAGGCAAATCGACCAGTATAACCGGTAAGATCGTAATTTCTTAAAGACCCATTCGCGTCATCAGAGCCGCTTGATTTTGCAGAAGACCGTTTCAGTCGGAACTCCTTTCCGATTCCGTGGCGAAATGAGTCTGAGACTGCTGAATCTGCTTGCATCGACAGGATTCTCATTTAGAATAAAGAGAAGAACATCCGAAGAAACGTAATGAGAACCTGAATCATCAGTTCTGATGGATCGAGTTCTGGTTTTACCGAATACGCAGGATGTTCAGCTTATCTTTAGTGGTACAGCAATCTCCGGCCATCATTTCTGGAGTCGTTGTTGTTGAGCCTCCGCATTTTGCGATACAGTCAGAGCGATTAAGTCAAACGCCCGTTGGGTTTCATTTTGAGTCCTTTCGAGTCGTCCTATTCCGTTTCGGAGTTTTGTTGTCATGGCCAAAAAATACCTTTCTCTCGAAGAAGCCGCGGAACAGTTAGGCATTTCGACGGATGAACTAAAGAAGCTGCGAGAATCGGGCGAGATTCGTGGATTCGCAGATCGTTCCTCTTGGAAGTTTCGCGATGAAGATGTGGCCAACCATTCAAGAACCATGAATCCCAATTCTGATGCCGAGATCTCCGCGATCGACGACGATGATGACATCGCCTTCACGGCAGAAGACGAACCATTGATGGATGATTCGGCAAGTGATGTGCGATTGATTCTCGACGACGACTTGACGTTGGAGGAAGATGACGACGACATTGACGAAGAAATCGTTGCGTCACTCGGCGCTGGAAGCGATTCTGATGTCAAATTGGTAAGCAGCGATTCCGTTGCCGATGATGATTCCGCGAATATTCTGGTGGATGATGACGATCACAGTCTGCCCGAAGATGCGACCATGGCTGCCGGGAGTAGCATTATTTCTGGTGACTACGATAGTGGCATCACACTGGAAGCCGCCGACAGTGGTATTTCTCTGGAAGCCGCTGACAGCGGTATTTCACTCGAATCTCTCGATAGTAGTCTCAATCTTTCGCAGGACGAAAGTGCAACTGAGTTCTCGCTCGATGATGACAGCGGCATCTCGTTGGACGGTGCCGGTGACGATGTTGAAAAAACAGTCACGATGGAATCATTGGGTGACGATGACGAGTTCGATATGGATGACACCGCATTTGAAATGGAAACAGCCGGATCCAGTGAAGACGAGATTTCTGGGCTGGGTGATGATGACGACGATGACACGAGCGTGCTGCTGCTCGATGACGATGATGAATCCGATGCGGGTTCTCCGACAATGATTGGTGGGGGCGAAGACGACTTCGAAGAAGACTCCTTCGATCTTGGTGACGACGATATGGGCGGCTTCGACGATGATGACCTGATGGTCGAAGAAACGGTCATAGGTGACGACGACGAACTTGACGACCTGGATGTCTTCGACGCTGTCGATGAAGACTTCGATGATGATTTCGGTGGGGGGATGGGTTCTGCGGGAGAGTTTGCGGCTCCTGTTGGAATTCGATCTGCCGCTGTTCCTGAAGCAGAAATGGGAACTGGCGTATTTGTCGGAGTTGTGATCTCCAGCTTACTGATGGCTCTTTGTGGTCTGATGATGATCGATCTCATGCGTAGTATGTGGAGTTACGAACAGCCTGCTTCGTACAACTCGGCCCTGCTCGATATGATCAAAGGCTTCTTTTGATCTCCGACCAGTCCAGGCATACCGAATCAAATACGACTTTCAGCCCCGCAAACACGGGGCTTTTTTTGTTTCGGTTCTGTTTTTCGGCAAGATCTGCCGAGTGGCTTGGTAGTTTTTCCAAAGACGTAAAATATTCTCCCGATCCATCTGGTCGTGCTGCCTCAGAAGATCTAGAACAGAATTCCTGCCGAGAATGTTCATCCTGAACAATCTCTCCCGGCGATCCCTCGCCACTTTACCTTGGTCCTCCTCGGACCGAACAGAATCCCTGATATTACAATCCGTTATTGTCCACGAACTGTGCCAGAGTGACTTCTGGTCGTCATGTTCAAGGAGTCAGTTATGTCCTCGTTGAAACGCGTTGCGATTTCGGTATGCACCCTCACTGGGATGGCTTTACTCACAGGATGCCACTGTGGTCCGAACCCTTTTGTGCGACAGGCACAGTTGCAGGCACGGAGTCAATGGCAGCAAAACCAGTCGCTTGCCATGGAAAACTCCAATTTGCAGCAACAGACGGCACAGATGTCGTCAGAACTGCAAACTGCCAATCAGCGTCTCGCGAACATTAATAGCGAGCGGGATCAAATACACAGCCGTTATGTCAGCTTACTGAATCAATCGAAGAACCCACTGGGCAATGATTTGACTCAAAAGTTTCAGGAACTTGCACGGCTCTACCCAGAGTTTGACTTCGATCCCGAAACCGGTGTCAGCAAGTTTCATTCTGACATTCTGTTTGATTCAGGAAGTGACCGACTCAAATCGACTTCTAGCAAGTTGCTGAACGACTTTGCCCGTTTAATCAACGATCCAGCCGCATCACAATTCCATATTCTTGTGGTCGGTCACACCGATGACAAAGCAATCAAGGCCTCAGCCACAAAACAGAAACATCCCAGCAACTGGCATCTTTCCACAAACCGGGCAAACTCGGTCGTGATGGCACTCTCCAATTCCGGTGTCAAAGAGACACGCATGGGATCCGCGGGATATAGCATGTTCCAACCGGTTGGACCCAATATGGATGACAACTCGCGATTGCGAAATCGTCGTGTGGAAATCTATGTACTCGCCCCGGAAGCGGCTGTTGCCGGCTGGGATCCCGAAACATCCGTGAATTGAACTCAAGCAGAATACGCCAACTCTTGTTAGTAGACGTTTCTCTTCCGCCCCGGCCATGTGCCGGGGTTTTTTATTGTCAGGCGGCTTCACTCGAATTCTGAGATTCCTGATCCAGAAAATCGTCGTCCTCAAATTCTTCGGATTCCTCGGGAGAGGTTCCGGATTCTGCTAATTGTTGCAGAGCACGCTTGGCGTCATCAGAAAGCTGATAGCGGATGCCTTCCAGACGGTCGCCCAGCTCGAATTTCAGTAATCCCAGTGAAATCAACTTGCCGTGAATTCGGGACATCACGTCCGATTCAATCCCCTCAACGGAATTGACACGAGAAAGCCACCCACTGAACTCTTCCTGCTGCTCTCGCTCGCGTTGGTCACGTTCGAGGTAGGCAGCAAGCAGCAAGTGATACTGGGGATTGGCACGTAATATTGTCGGCGAGGTTTCGAGGATCATAGTAGGAAGATCGACCGGAATTATTCCGGGTTTCAGTAGAAGAGCTCGCTTCCCTATAATCCTGACAACCCTCAAAACTTCACATCGTCTAAAAATGCCTCAAAAACAGACCGGAACAACGCATGTCGGCCCTCTACGAACACCATTATCTCGTCACCCGTAATGACATCGATGGCATGGGACACGCCAACAATGTCTCATACGTTCGCTGGATGCAGGACGCGGCGGTTGCCCACTCCAAAGATCGTGGCTGGCACTCGGCCCGCTATCAGGAAATCGATGCGGCCTGGGTCGCCCGGACACATTTTATTGAATATCTGCAACCCTCCTACGAGGGAGACGAAATCGTGGTG
>JAQWSQ010000190.1 GCA_029243145.1 Planctomycetaceae bacterium
ACTGAGAAACCGGCCACTGAGAAACCGGCCACTGAGAAGCCAGCCACTGAGAAGCCAGAAGAAAAGACCGAATCAACCGAAAAGAAGAAAGAGGAATAAGGTTACTCGGCCACTGTCGTTTTTTGATTTGGCGATTCTTGATTCCACTCCGTGAAAAAATCCTGAATTCGTACAATTTCGCTGAGCAAATACTTACCAGAACCAACATGGCCTGCATCGAGCCAGATGAGTTCTGCTTGCTCGCCGATGGAGTCGTGCAAAGCTTTGGTGGCTGCCGGCGGGACGACTTTGTCCTGCCGGGCGGCGACCATCAGGACATCTCTGTTTCTCAGCAGGTGGCCATAGTTGACAGGGTCAACCGGCTTCATCAATTGAATGAATGATTCTCGTGTGCCTCCCTGCTCTTCCCATTGTCCACGAAAAGTGCGGGCTTCTGAGTGATCGAGTTCCCACAAAATTCCGGCCAGGTTTCCACCACCAAGATAGATGGCAACTTTTTGGAAGGTTGGCTCTGCGGGGGCTGAGAGTGCCGACATGATGCCCCCTAAGCTGATGCCCGTGATGCCCAGTCGCGAGGTGTCGACTTCTGGCCGAGATCGTAACCATGCTGCTGCATGGCGGATGTCGAGCACTGCTTGCGTCATACCCTCGACTGTTTCTTTGGGTTCACGTGAAATCATCCGACGACGGATTTTGGGATCGCGTCGTTCGCCGTAATAGGGCATTTTGATAAATAATGCGGCCACGTTTTTACGGGCTAAAGAATTCGCCACCACTTGAGAAAGAGGAAATTCTCCTCCCAAAATGTGAAGCACGACGACTGCCGGAAATGGGCCATCACCGGCAGGAAGATAGTATTCTCCGTGAACCGTGTTGTTGACGGTGGTTTCGGTGGTCACAGGAGATGGAAAAGTGACTTTGAAAACTTTGACGGGACCACGTGTTTTCCAGGGTTTGATGTCCGTTTGGAATGTGTGAGTCGGTAGCCGGAAACGTTCGGGGACGTGTCGCTCTTCAGCGGGTGTTTTGAACTCCACCTGAAATTTCTCTGGCACATCCACAAAAGTCGGAGGATTGTCAGCGTAAATGAGACATGTGCTGAGAAGAATTAGTGTCGGAAAACTGATCAGAATTGATGCAAGTTGGCTGAGACGCATAAATCTCTCCGTTTCATTTTCACTGATCGAAACGCTGCGCTATTCCGTTTCTTTGGGTCCACTCTCGTCCGTAGATTCGCTCTCTCTGGTTGATACCGTTTCCGTTTTGGACTTTTTCTGCTCGGCTTCTTCTGCCTGAGCCGATCTGCCAATCAACTTGGTCACAGCCTCGCTATCGAGGGTTTCGTCTTCCAGAAGTGTTTTGGCGATGGTGTTAAGCTTTTCGCGGTTGCTATCCAAAATTTCTGTCGCGCGAATTTGCGATTCTTGGAGGACGCGTTGGACTTCGATATCGATTTCGCGTGCAGTTTCTTCCGAAAACTCACGTTGTTCGTGGATCTCTTTGCCTAAGAACGGGTGATCTTCTCCTTGTCGAAATGCGACCGGCCCAATTTTTTCGCTCATCCCCCAATGTGCCACCATACGACGTGTGAGTCCGGTGGCTCGCCGGAGGTCGTCTTCTGCTCCGGCTGAGTATTCATCAAACACCAGCTTTTCGGCAGCACGTCCCCCCAGCATCATCGAAAGCTGAGAGTGCAGTTTCCGTTCGCCGATGTTGAATCGTTCTTCGCTCGGCATCAACTGAGTGACACCCAGTGCGCGGCCGCGTGGGACAATGGTGACTTTGTGAAGAGGATCGAGTTCAGGAAGCAGCCAAGAGATGAGGGCATGACCGGCTTCATGATATGCCGTAAATTCTCGCTCGTCTTCATTCAGGGTCTCCTCGCGGACTACTCCCATCAAGACACGATCTCGGGCCGATTCAAAGTCTTCGTTGGTGACACGGGTTGACTCGTTGCGAGTTGCGTTGAGGGCGGCTTCGTTGACCAGGTTTTTCAACTCAGCACCGGAAAATCCGATGGTCGATCCCGCGATTATTTCGAGATCAACATCATCATCGAGTGGAACGTGTCGGGTATGAACTTTGAGAATTCCGACTCGCCCTTTTTTGCTCGGTTTATCGATGGTGATATGGCGATCAAATCGGCCGGGACGCAACAATGCCGGATCCAGCACATCGGGACGGTTTGTTGCCGCGATGACGATGACCGCTTCTGATTGTTCGAATCCATCCATTTCACTCAGGATTTGGTTGAGGGTCTGTTCCCGTTCGTCATGCCCTCCACCAAGACCGGCACCACGAACTCGTCCGACCGCATCAATTTCATCAATGAATAAAATGCAGGGGGAATTTTCTTTGGCGGTTTTGAAAAGGTCGCGAACGCGACTCGCCCCGACTCCGACAAACATCTGGATAAATTCTGAGCCGTTGATGGAGTAAAAGGGAACTCCGGCTTCTCCCGCTGTGGCTCGTGCCATCAGAGTCTTTCCCGTACCGGGAGATCCCATCAGCAAAACACCCTTGGGGATTGTTGCACCGAGTTTTTGAAATTTTTCAGGAGTCTTCAGGAATTCGACAACTTCCATGAGTTCCAGCTTGGCTTGCTCCATGCCGGCGACATCGGCGAATGTCGTTTGTTGATCGTCGGCTCGAAATTTTTTGGCGGGACTTTTGGTGAAAGACCCGAGCATTCCGCCACCGCCCATGGGGTCGGAATTTCTCCGCATCATGAACCAGAGGAAGCCAATAATCATCAGCGGCCCGAGCATCCACAGAAGCAGAAGTTCTCCACCACCGTCCTGTGGTGTTTTGGCTCGTGTTTCAATTCCACTTTCAATGAGCGAATCGATAAATTGCTTATCTTGAGTGATTGATTCCGGGAGCTCGACATTGAACTCATTGGCCAACATTTCCGCAGGCTTGGTCGGGTTTTTGGGGGCTTCTTTCCAGGTTCCGGTCAACAAGTTCAGCTTATTGTGAAGCGTTGCCGTTTTGATATTGTCTGCATCAAGCTGAGCGAGAAAGAAATCGTAGGTGATGGCGTTGCCGTGGGAGCGTGGGTTTTCCTGAAGCATGTAAAAAAGCAGGATCCCACCCAAAACCACGATAAGAAACCAGGGAATGGGAAACGCTGGTCGCTGATCGTCATCTTGGTGATCAGAATCTGAACGCGGACGTTTCTTGGGTTCGGGAGAGTTTTCTGATTTTTTTTGGGGATCAGGTTGGGATGCCATAGTCTCTAGTTTTCTATCAATTCATCGCGATTGGCTTGGGGACCAGTCTTAATGCGAGTTTGTCATCGATGCATTGCGGGAACGTTGAAGGTGGTTTCAATCCGGCCAATAGATTGATTGTATGCCAAATGGGTCAGTCGGCGAAACCATAGCGAACGATGCAATAAAGGGCTTTGAATCCATCTCTCCAACCAATTTTTTTTCCTTGATCGTAGGTTCTCCCTGAGTAGCTCGTCGACATTTCATAAATCCGGTAATTTCGACGGGCGATTTTGGCTGTGATTTCCGGTTCAATTCCAAATCGATCCTGCTTCAGAGTAGGCAGCATGTCCTGAATGGCTTCTCTACGAAAAATTTTGAAACAGGTCTCCATGTCGGTGAGATTCAAATTGGTGAAACAATTCGACAACATGGTCAGGAATTTGTTTCCCAGATAGTGCCAATAATAAAGAACACGATGAGGTTTATCGCCCAGGAAACGGCTTCCGTAAACCACGTCTGCACGCCCTTCGACAATTGGTTGGATCAAGCGGGGGTATTCCGAGGGATCGTATTCAAGATCTGCATCTTGAATGATGACGATATCGCCCGTGACGTTTTCAAAACCAGTTCGGATGGCGGCACCTTTTCCTCGGTTGCGACTGTGATTATAGGATTTCAGTGTGTTGAGTGGGTCTTCAGAGTATTTCTCTTTCAATGATTCGATGATTTTTGCAGAGTCATCGATACTATAGTCGTCCACGAGTACGATTTCTTTAAGGATGGGAACCGCGCAAACCCGATCGAGGATCTTTTCAAGCGTTGCCTCTTCGTTGTAAACGGGTATCACCACCGAAACCGTGATGTGGTCGGGAATGGCATAAAACCCAAGTTGTTGGCAGGCCACTTCACCTATAGTCAATTTCAGATGTTCGTGCCAATCCTGAGAAAATGGGCGCACTTGATCGGGAGGAGAAGGCTCGTCTGTCGTCTGATGGGCATCTCCGAGATTCGCAGCATCCATGGTGTGATCGCCATCTGAAAAATCTGATTCTGTCATGTTGAACCGAATATTGAGACCAAAAAGACTTTGATAAAGAGTACGTTTTATCAGATTTCACCTCAAAAAAGCGACTCCAGTGGATTGGATCCCCGATTTTTTGCCCGATAGGATAGGTCGTCTCGATAGATTGAGGGAGTCCGCAGAATCTCACCTGAGAATTTCATCATTATTAACGCTCGAATCAGGAAAAGTTATGTCCATACATCAATACACGCTGCTGAATGTGTCGCAGCAAGTTGGAAAACCAGCCTGGACGCTTTCTTCAGTCGAGGGACCAATGCTTCCCGGGACAGACTCTTGGCATGTCGAACTTCGTCGCCTGCGTGGAGGTCTCTCGGACGGAATCGATGTCGTGACAATTAACAATGGTGTGCTGGAAATTGATGTCTTACCGACGCGAGGAATGGGAATTTGGAAGGGAGAATGTAACGGATTGCGATTGGGATGGGATTCTCCCGTGAAGCTTCCCGTCCATCCGGGATTTGTGAACCTTGAGGGTCGAGGTCAGCTTGGCTGGTTGGATGGGTTCAACGAATGGATTTGTCGCTGTGGGTTGGCTTTCAATGGTCCTCCCGGAGCTGACGAAAATGGAAGCCCTCTTACTTTGCACGGAAAAATTGCCAATCTGGCCGCTCACGAGGTGACTATAGAGATCGATGACAATGCCGGGACAATCTCGCTCACAGGAGTGATTGACGAATCGTCCATGTTTGGGACGAATTTGCGACTCACCTCCAAAGTGACACTGACTGCCGGGAAATCTTCGATCAAAATCGAAGATCGTGTCACGAATTGTGCTTCGGGCCCCCAAGAGTATGAGTTGCTGTATCATATCAACCAGGGTGGTCCGTTTTTGTCTGACGATGCTGATGTTCTAGTTCCCTTTCATGAAATGTCGCCTCGTGATGACCGAGCTGCAGAGGGAGTGGATCACTGGAATACCTATCAATCTGCAGATGCCGGCTATGCGGAGCAAGTCTATTATTTCAAGCCAATCTCGGATGCGAACGGCTTTGGCCAACTCCTGCTCAAAAATCCTTCCGAGCAGATTGGTATGCAGTTGAAATTTCAGACAGAAACACTGCCCTACCTGGCACTCTGGAAGAATACCATTCCCGCTCAAGATGGGTATGTAACTGGCTTGGAGCCGTGTACCGATTTTCCTAATCATCGTTCAGTAGAACGTGAAAAAAACCGATTGAAGACTATCGAACCCGGCAAATCCATCTCTCATCAACTTGAGCTGCACATTGCACGGGATGCTGAGGAGTTACAGGGTGCAGTGAATGAGGTTCAGTCACTCATCGATGGGCAAAAGGGGACGATCTCGCCAACTCCATCGTTTTGATCACGGGTCAGCACATGCACCAAGATAATTGCCTGAAAATCGAGGAGTTTTTACGATTTGAGTATCTATCTCGCTGGCAGAAGTCGGCGTGATTCTGCTATTCTGACCGGAATCGCTTTTCGTGATGCTGGTACAGGTGGTCTGTACCTCGAGTAAATTTTCCTTTTTTCAGCAGCAGAGCGCCTCTCGGAAATCGGTCCGATTGGCAATGCTCAGGATTTTCACACTATGGTAGATCGTCAGCTAGAACGCGAATTTGCAATAGGAGACGAAGAACTCGATTTGCAGATCGAAGGTGGGCTCGAAGGATTGGATGTTTCCAGTTCTTCCCAAATGGATCAAATTTACGAAGAACGCGCAGAAACCTACGAAATCAATGAAATTGTCAAGGGTATTGTCGTTCGCATTGATGACGATGAAGTCGTTGTCGATATTGGATACAAAAGCGAAGGTATTGTCCAACGCGAAGAATGGGAAGGGGACGAAGATCTTCCCGGAGTGGGTGATTCGATTGAGGTCTTGCTCGAAGAGTTTGAAGACGAACTCGGAATCATTCTGCTCTCGAAACGCAAAGCCGACCGTCAACGCGAGTGGGAAAAGATTATCGCCACTCACGCCGAAGGCGACGAAGTCGTGGGCGAAGTGACCCGCAAAATCAAAGGTGGATTGCTGGTCAATATCGGTGTTCCCGTGTTTCTTCCTGCGAGTCAGGTCGACATCCGCAGACCTCCCGATATCGGCGACTACATTGGTCAAAACATTCAGTGTGTCATTCTGAAAATCGACGAGTCTCGCAGAAACATTGTTGTTTCGCGTCGTAAGTTAATCGAAGAAGAACGTAATAAGCTGAAAGCAACATTGCTGGATCAGATCACCGAAGGCGATCTCCGCAAAGGTATCGTCAAGAACATCGCCGATTTCGGTGCATTCGTTGACCTTGGCGGCCTTGATGGATTGCTGCACATCACCGATATGTCTTGGAAACGGATCGATCATCCGAGCCAGGTTGTGAGTATCGATGAAGAAATTGAAGTGAAAATTCTTAATATCGACCGAGAAAAAGAGAAGATTGCTCTCGGTTTGAAGCAGAAATTCCCTTCACCTTGGGACAATGTCGATACCAAGTACCCGGTCAGTTCGACGGTCAAAGGGGAAGTTGTCAATGTGATGTCGTACGGTGCCTTCGTCAAACTCGAAGATGGTATCGAAGGCCTCGTTCATATTTCCGAGATGTCTTGGACCAAACGAATTAATCATCCGAGCGAGATGGTTAATGTCGGCGACGAAGTCGAAGTGGTCGTACTCAATATCGATACCGAAAAGAAAGAAATTTCACTCGGTATGAAGCAAACTCAACCCAATCCTTGGGACGAAGTTGCCGAGAAGTATCCGCCAGATTCGAAAGTCACCGGAACCGTTCGTAATCTCACGAATTACGGTGCGTTCATCGAACTGGAAGAAGGCGTTGACGGATTGCTGCATGTCAGCGATATGTCATGGACTCGTAAGATCTCTCATGCCAACGAAATGTTGAAAAAGGGAGACGACATTGAGTGTCTGGTAATTTCTGTCGATGAGGATCGCAAGAGAATTGCTCTGGGCCTCAAACAGATGGACGAAGACCCTTGGGAAACTCGTATCCCCGAGAACTTCCAGCCAGGTACGATTGTGAAAGGGACTGTTACCAAAATCACAAACTTTGGAGTGTTTGTGGAGTTGGAAAAAGAACTTGAAGGTCTCCTGCATGTTTCTGAGTTAGGAAACGAAGAAGTCGAGAACCCTGAAGAAATCGTCAACGTGGGCGAAGAGATCGAGGTTCGGATTTTGCGGGTTGATACGGCTGAGCGAAAAATTGGCTTAAGTCTGAAACTCGACGCAACTCCAGAGGAGATTGCGGCGGAAGCTACGGGCGAGACTGATAAAACTGAGACTCGGGAGGAACTGAAAGGTGGAACCGGCGGTGGTTCTGGCCCTTTGTTTGCCTTGCGTGCTGATGAAGAAGAAGCCGCAGCAGAGGACGCGGCTGAAATTGAGGATGCCCCGGCTGCTGAAGAAACCTCAGAGGAAGTCCCAGCAGAGGAAACGGCTGAAAATCAGGAATCCCCCGATACCGATGAAGAAGTAAAACTGGATGATGAGGTCGATAATAGTAAAACAGCAGATTGACCTCTGTATTTCCTTGTGAAACCCGAAAGGGCCGGTCGATCTGACCGGCCCTTTTTTTATGGATTCATTACTTTTAAGAGGAGAGTAAGAAGAGTTATTCCCGCAATTGTGGTCTGAAAAGTCGATATGTGAATTATTTCGGACTGCGAAAGATGGGTTCTTTGATCTTGTTGAGAAGTTTGGGGGGTATATCCCGATTGATCGGTAGTCTCCCTAAAATCGTGATTTTGGAGAGTTTTTCCAGTCAGGTAGGAACTCCCTGAAAGTTCGATTCGATCCGCGAAACGGTTTGTCCGATATATAACGTAGGCCGCAGGATGGATGGCCGTTTGCTTCCACAGGCAACAGCAACAGGAGGGAAAGGCAAACAAGGAGTTTGCTGCTTTGCCGGTGGATTTATTGGTTCATAGAGTTACATCATTCAGCAACGGAACATCCATGCAAGCAACTCAAAAAAGTAGCAAAGCTGTCCAAACTCCCATGGAGACATATTTGCGGGAGATCAATCAAACTCCCTTACTCACCGCAAACGAAGAAAAAGAGCTTGCCTACCGCATCCAGGCCGGTGATCTCGCAGCACGCGATCATATGGTGCGTGCGAATTTGCGACTGGTTGTCAACATTTCTCGGTCATACACCAATCGTGGCATGCAGATTCAAGACCTTATTGAAGAAGGCAACCTAGGGTTAATGCGAGCTGTGGAGGGATTCGATCCCACAATGAACACACGCTTCAGCACTTATGCCAGTTATTGGATCAAGCAGTCGATTAAGCGTTCGATTGTCAACTCGGCGAAAACTATCCGCATACCTGCCTATATGTTTGAGTTGCTCTCCAAATGGCGCAAAATGTCCGCTCAATTACAGGACGAGTTGGGACGAACGCCCACTCAGGAAGAAATCGCCAAGAAGCTGGAGATTTCCAAGAAGAAGCTAAGCATCATTAAAAAAGCCATCAAGCTTTATAATGCCAATCCTCAATCGACAGACCATTCTGATGACGGCCTGACACTTGGCGATATCATTGCCGATGAACGTGTCAAAGCCCCACAGGATGAGATGATCGAAAATGACAATCTGAAGCATGTCTATCGTTTGATGGAAGAAATGGAACCTAGAGATGCGGCCATTTTGAAGATGCGGTTTGGCCTCGATGAGACTGAGCCAATGACGCTGAAAGAAATTGGAGAAACGCTGGGATTGACTCGTGAACGAGTTCGTCAGATTGAAAGCACAATTCTCAAGCGATTGGCTCGTAGTCTCAACGGCGAAGCGGCGTGATACTTTACTCGTTGGATTGATGAATTCTAAACCAAAAAAACTCCATCGTGAGATCTGCGATGGAGTTTTTTATGCGCGGTTGGAGATCGTATTCGGACGAACTATTTGCCCGAAGTAATTTCACGAAATGCGAACACATCGAGTAGCGCGATGGGCATTGCCGGTAGGATTTTGTCCGATGCTGAGAAAGGATAGCCGTACGCTGCGACCTTTCCCGACGTTAACTCGGAAATATAGATGATACCATTGGCGGCTTCTGTCTTACCCGCATGAGAGAACGGCATAATTCCTGTTGCGATTGTGTATTGTGGTTTCGTATTTGGTTGGACTCTGAAATCAGCTCCGATGTCTCGAATATAGAAACGATGAAATCGACCTGTTTTGGGATTCATCGTCGAGCCAACGAGACGACCGGTCAGAAAGTCGAGCACGAAGACGCTTTCCAATGCTCCCAAATCGCTGCCTGTCGAAGAAGTCACCATGGCAAAGGTCTCGCTTCGATCCGACGTTGCGGCTTGCATCGTATTGTGAGGCCAGATCTGACTCACCGTCATTCCCCCGACGAGCCCGATAATGAGCCAGACGAGCATAGGTTGTTGTTGACGAGGCATGGCATTTTCTCCTTGTTGCTGAGTCGAAGAGGAATCATTGGAAGTCAATCGAGCTAAGCTGCGTGAATTCATGCTATCTGCTCGTCTTGTTGCTCGCCAGATCGGTTGCCTTGTCGCGTCCCTTTCTCTGGTGTCTCGACTCGTGCTTCAGGTCAGGCACGAGCGCTGGATCACACATCCGGTAGTTGTTTTTGCGAGGATTCCCGTTTATCCTGATTTCACGATCCAAACAGAGAAAATTTGCTTCACTGCATGCTGCAGAGGAGTGTTCCGCATATAGATAGACACGCATAGACGAGGATATTGACTCATGGAGACGACGAACGGCGATCTGAATCGTAAATTGAAAATGGCACTTGTTGGAGGGGGCCAGGGTTCTTTCATCGGGCGAGTGCATGCGACGGCTGCGATTCTCGATAATCGGGCAGAGCTTGTTGCGGGGGCTCTTTCGAGCAATGCCGAGCGTGCGAAAGCATCTGCTCCCGCCTACGACATCGCCGATGATCGTGCCTACACATCGATAGATGAACTGGTTGAAAAGGAATCAGCTCGTCCCGAAGGAGATCGCGTTGATTTTGTGTCTGTTGCAACACCGAATCACACTCACTTCGAAATCGCCAAGAAAGCAGCCGAAGCGGGTTTCAATGTGATCTGCGACAAGCCGATGACATTCGATCTGGCACAGGCGGAAGAGTTGCTGAAAGTCGTGGAAGAGTCGGGGGTCGTCTTTGCTGTCAGCCATAACTACACTGGCTATCCGCTCGTACGTCAGGTTCGCGAAATGATCCAGAATGGCGATTTGGGTGAGATTCAGGCCATTCGGTCGAATTACATTCAAGGCTGGTTGCGTTCGCGTCTCGAGGAGGAAGATAACAAACAAGCTGCTTGGAGGTCTGATCCCTCAAAGTCGGGCGCTGCGGGCGGTTTCGGAGATATCGGAACTCATGCTTATAACTTAGGTCGCTACATGACCGGCCTCATCCCGGCTGAAATTTCTGCTAATCTTGTTGCCTTTGAACCAGGTCGAAAACTGGACGACTATGGGCACGCGCTCATCCGTTACGAGAATGGAGCGTTGGGGACTGTCACAGCCAGCCAAATTTCGCACGGTCGCGAGAATGATCTGTTCATCGAAATTGACGGCACAAAAGGCGCCATTCAATGGCGTCAAGAAGAGCCAAATCAAATGGTCTTCCGGCGAAACGGTCATCCACACGCCTTATACACTCGCGATCCGAACGCCCCTCACATGAATGAGCTGGGTGCTTCTGCGTGCCGATTGCCGGCTGGTCACCCGGAAGCCTTTTTTGAAGCGTTTGCCAACGTCTATCGGTTTTCTTACGACAACATGATTAAGCGGGCGACTGGGCAATCCTTTGAGGCTCGGGATACCATCTATCCGAACATCTATGACGGAGTCGATGGGATGAACTTTATTCAACAGTCAGTGGCATCGAGTGCTGAAAATGGTGCCTGGTTGCCTCTGAAACACTCCGCCTGCCGTAGCTAATGAAGTTGTGATGACGAACTGTAACGGCTCGTGAATGATTTCACGGGCCGTTTTCTATAGAAGCAGAGGAATCCTTATCATGAATGAAGCAGTCCCTCAGACCGGCAAGAAGAAGATTCCTTTGCACATCCAGATTCTGATAGCGTTGATTCTCGGGACCGTTATCGGTCTTGTAATCAATCCGGGTGAGATACCGATTTCCGACTCGGTTACCGGGACGTTAGTTCCCGGAGAAGGCGAAACCATCGTCCTGACGGAAACGGGCGATTCTGGGCTCGTTTACTTTGAAAAAACGTTGGATTCTGCTGACCAGTTGAAAGGTGGTTTTCCGTCGCTCGCTGAAAGTTGGACTGGCGAAAAACTGGAATACGCGGTTTCTAATCCGAATCTGTATATCATCGAAGAACCCAGTAAAATTGTCATCCGTTACACCCGCGATCAAGCCGATCGCTCCGCAGTCAGTACCTATTCCGCCAGTCGTGCCAGTGAACTCCCTCCACAATGGCAGCCATTCTATGAGCAGCACGGGGGCGGCATCTCTCGTAAAATCACAGCCGCGTCAAAGTATATCGGTGATCTCTTCTTGAGGTTGCTGAAAATGATTACTATCCCGTTGATCGTTTCCTCTCTCATTACGGGAGTCGCCGGCCTCGGCGACACGCGACAGTTTGGGCGCATGTTTGGTCGAACTCTGTTGTATTACGCGACGACTTCTGTCCTTGCAATCACCACCGGCCTGCTGATGGTCAATCTCGTGAATCCCGGTATCGGAGCCCTTCTTCCCGGTGGTGGTGAAATGGTCGCCGGGCAGGACGAGTCGCTCACCGGCATCTTTCTGGGGCTGCTCAATAATATGATTCCCTCCAATCCGGTACACGCACTCGCCAACGGAGACTTCCTCTCGATCATTACCTTCAGTATTCTGTTTGGAGTCTGCATTATCTTTACGGGAGGAAAAAGTGCCGAAACTCTCCGCAACTTCTTCCAGGCGTTCTTCGATGTCATGATGCGACTCACTATGGCCATTATTGCGCTCGCTCCTATCGGTGTCCTGGCCTTTATGATCTATGCCACTTCGACACAGGGGCTGGGAATCTTCCTCACTCTCGCCTGGTACATGCTGGCTGTCGCTCTTGCTTTGTTTGTTCATGCTGTCGTCGTTCTTCCGCTGATGGTCAAGTTCATCGCCAAGCGGTCGCCGTGGGAATTCGCCCAAGCGATGTCTCCTGCCCTGATGACCGCCTTCTCCACGGCCTCCTCTAATGCCACGCTCCCACTCACGATGACCTCCGTCGAAAAGCGGGCCGGCGTCTCGAATCAGACCAGCTCGTTCGTCCTGCCACTCGGGGCCACCATCAATATGGACGGCACGGCCCTGTATGAAGCAGTCGCCGTGTTGTTCATTGCTCAAGCGACTCCCGGCTTCGAGTTGACTCTCGGAGGGCAAGTCGTCGTGGCGATTACCGCCCTGCTCGCCTCGGTCGGTGCGGCAGGAATCCCTCATGCCGGACTGGTGATGATGGCCATCGTGTTGCAGGCGGTCGGATTACCTCTTGAAGCGCAAGGCATTATTATTGCCGTTGATCGTGTGTTGGACATGGCACGGACGACCGTGAATGTCTGGAGTGACTCGTGCGGTTGTGCGATTATCGATCAGTATGCGAATCCCCAGGAAGCGTCTCCTGATGCCGTTTCTGCATAAAGGTGATGTGCTGTCTACTTCACGGCCCAAGTGAGATAATCGATGGGCCAATCGTGTTCGTTCCAGAGCGCGGCTCGTCCGAGGATGCGAGCATTCTTGGCGCTTAACCAGCCATACTTGTGAAATGTTCGCAGCGTGAGTCGGTTCCCCCAACCGTTCACTTCAATTTCCAAAAACTCTGAAAACAGAGTCTTTAATCCGTCCGACGTGAATCGATGGAAGTCATACGGATAACCGTGTAGGCGGATCAGGAATGGTGTCGTGCTCACGCAAATCCCACCCGGTTTGAGGATGCGGTGGATTTCGGAAACCGCTTTGATCGGGTCGGGCACATGCTCCAGAATCTGGTCAACAAGGACCATGTCGCAACACTCGTCTTCATATGCGGCCAGGTTTTGAACATCGACCTCCGGGTAATCGGCGGCGACTTCCACTTTGTGTTGAGGCGCTAACCACCCGGCGACAACGCCATTCGACCCTCCGAATTCAACGATACGGGCATTTTCGGAAAGATTGGTTTCTTTGAGTTTCGCTTCTATGAGTCGGTAATTGTGATAGCGATGAAAATGAAAGTTCGAGAGTTCACGCGGCTGGAACGTCAGCGAGTGAATCAAGACACGCAGGCGTTGACCGATCAGGGCGGCATTGCCGGTCATGAATTCTTTGGCAAAGAGCAGCTTGCTGTGCATGAAAAACCTGTGGGGAACGAAAGTCTCAAATCAAAGTGGGCAGGTTGGATAGTATAGCCCTCCAGCTAAGGTCACTGGGAAGGAATTGCGTCGGGATCAATTGAATTCCGTCTATCTGAGGTTCCGGCTGGTTCTAATTGGCTGATTATGACGCTTTGCTGTCTGTCTTGGAAGAATTCACGGCATCATTTGCAAACACTGAAGCGCCGTTTTCAAGATGTCAAGATTTGGAGATTCGGGGACACACCTTGACCGAATATTGACAGAATGTTGAATCAAATCTTCTCGAATCTTGATTCCGTATCTTCCATACTCTTGAGCAACTTGTTGAATCTCTTGAGTTTACAACAATCTTCATTTTGTGAGTGCGTGTCGCGTTTTGACGGTACGCATTTTCCACGTCACGCGAGATCGCTTTGTTTCTCACGTTGCAGAGGTCGTCATTCTTCAACAGGCTATGAGTCAAAAAACGGATAACATAATCCTTGGCCGGTGGAACCGGCCTTACAAAAATGCCATTCACCGGGTAGCCCCGTTTGCTAGTCAAACGAGGTGCTGATAAGGACAAGAGGCGAATACTCGGGGGCTTCTGTTTCACAGAGCGCCCCCGCCACCCAATGCGTCTGAGCATGCTGTCATGACGTTCAAATTGCCAAAGAGCGAGTCGCTAATTTGAGCCGCCGACGGAAGTCGGCAGGGGAAGCTGAATCAGAATCAACGTCCCCTGCTTGCTAGCGCAAGCGGATCAAAGATTTCAACGAACCACGAACGCTAACTCTGGTAGATCGCGTTTGGCAAGATCACTTTGAACGATCAATTTTTTGACGCAAAGTCGCGGAGAGACACAAGAAACGCAAAGGACTCACAATCACAAATCGACCGGGAGGGCGACGCTCCCGCGGAGCCTTTTTTGTGAAGCTGTATTAGATCGTGGTTCGGCAGGAGTCTCACCCTCCCTGATCTGTTGGAAACGATTTGAAAGAAAATGAACCGCAGAGTTCGCTGAGGACTCGGAGAAATGAAAAGCTGGGTGGCTGGGGACGAACATCGTGAGCCCCCAGAGTTTAATAACAGGTTATGATGATCTGCGTTTTGTTGACTAGATTCATTCGCGTGCCCAAGCGTGAAACGAGTGCGTCCCTTAAGACATTACGGGATGTAGCAATTCGGAAATACTTTTTTCAGTTTTGCTACCCCACTGGGAGTCACTTCAGTATGGCTAAGGTGTAACACTTTGAGATCTTTGAGCGAATAAAGAGACAGCAATCCTTGGTCGGTAATGAGAGTGTGCTGCAGACTCAGACGCTGTAAGTTCTGATGCCGACTGATTTCTTTCAAACACTCATCGTCAACGAGGGCCTGGAAAAATCCCAGACTTTTCAGGTTTTTGTTATTTCTCAGGTATGTCATTCCTTTGACGGTAAATATGGCACCATTGAGCGAGATGTGTTCCAGTTGCTCCATCTCCTCAAGCGGTTGGAGTTCTGCATCGTAAAATCAATCCATTGTATTTGCAGAGAAGTCAATTTGGGAAGTTTACGAAAATGTTGCGAACACCTCCATCGATACTGATCTTGATCGAGGGGTCGTCAAGTATGATTTGGACATTATACTTGCCAATCCGAGCGAAGAAGATAATGCCCAGCAACAATACGAGTCCTCCGATGTCTCCCGCCATCAACCATTTTTTCGGGGGGAGATTCATTCCGGCTGAAGAGGATGATTTTTTGGCGGCTTTCGAATTCCGCCGG
>JAQWSQ010000192.1 GCA_029243145.1 Planctomycetaceae bacterium
TTGTTCTGCTACCGCCTCGCAGTCCCAATATGAATTCATTCCAAGAACGTTTTTTCAGGAGTCTGAAAGCCGAGTGTCTGGACCGTATGATTTTCTTCGGCCAACAGCAACTGCGGCGATCGCTGAAAGAATATGTCGAACACTACCACCGTGAACGCAATCATCAGGGATTGGATAACCAACTTATCGAACCAGACGAACAAGTTGGTTCGGTGGCAGGCAAGATCGAATGCAGCGAGCGTTTGGGTGGTATGCTCAAGTATTACCACCGTGCTGCTTGAGTTTGGTTGCCAGCCTCATTCACCTGCTTACGATGATCTTTGTTGCGTGGAGAGCCTGCGCTGTGAGTGAGGACAGAGCGTTTTTCGGAAGAAATCAGTCCCTCATCAACAACATTTTATGTTAAGTTTCATCAGTCTCGTTCGAGATTTTCCTCTTTGAATCAACTCAACCTGTTGATCTCTCTCACTTTTTTAGTTCGGCGGAGATTTTTGACACTACGGGGTCCCATCACAACAGAATCGGGACCCGGCAGGAGAAGCCAAAAAACGAAAAAACCCCGGAAAAACCGGGGTTATGATGGATCCTGATGGATTAAGAGACGTAAGTGAGTACACCCGGAGGGATTCGAACCCCCAACCCTCGGTTCCGAAGACCGATGCGCTATCCAGTTGCGCCACGGGTGCATAAAGTGAAAAATGAAACCTTTTCACCCGAAAGCAGTTTAACACGTTCCGCAGGTAAGGGAAACCGAAAACGGTCCCCCAATTTATCAGTGATTTTGACACCGGGAAAATTGCAAAGGTTCGTGAGATATTAAAGAATTTGCAGGAGTTTGGACTTAAACAGGCACATACTGATCACCCAGACGAGATACCGCGTCTTCAGGATTCATATTGAACAGTGCCCGACCTCCGGTCCCCCAGGCTCCGTGTTTGTAATGAAAAACCGCCGCACATTCTCGGAGCAGACCGACCGCCTCCACTTCTTCCATATCTCCTCCCTCGACCGCCTCGAAACTGACATTCACGGCTGCGAATGCCGTCAACAAACCGGTTTGCGCATCTCGGGCGAAGGTGACTGTTTCTTGCCAATCACATTCCACCCAGATTAAATCTCGGGGTTTTCCGAGCTGTCTGGCCATGTCAAAGAATTTGGCTTCCAGTGTTTCACGTTGATGACGAAATTGTTCCCGAGCCTGTTGTTCTTCCCGTTGATAGGCCCACCGACGAAGCGGTTGATTCAGGCACGCAGCAAGAAGAAAGAGACCGACGAGAATGCCGACAATCCAAAGAGTAATCGTGAGGAACATAGTGGTCTTAAAACTGGACGCGGAAAATGTTAATCTCACTGAGGCGTGAGCCAACAGTGACACCCCATAATATTGGAAGTGCAAATCTTATAATATCGTAGGCAGCAGAGAGGAATTCTGCGACTCTATGTGTGAGAATCCCGGGATTTTTCCAGCTCACTGGTAGTGACTTGTGGGCAGGAAATCTAGCGTCAATACTGTAAGTCAGCCCGACGGGCCAATTTGATTGATCAAAATTCGGAATTAAGGATTCATCGAAATGCCATTACTGGGAGCCCACATGTCGATCGCTGGCGGCTATTACAAAGCCGTCGAAGCTGCTGCCAAGTTCGACATGGATTGCGTTCAGATCTTCACCAAGAACAATAACCAATGGCGAGCCAAACCCATTGTGGATGAGGATGTGAGACTGTTTCGGGAGGCGATGGACGAGACTGGCATCCAGAAACCGTGCGCTCATGCCAGCTATTTGATCAATCTGGCGAGCCCCAAGGATGAACTGTGGGAGAAGTCCATTGAATCGTTTGTCATTGAACTAAAACGGGCTGAACAGTTTGGATTGTTGGGAGTTGTGCTGCACCCAGGAAGCTATGTCAGCTCATCGCCAGAAGAAGGTCTCGCCAGAATTGTGGCCGCATTGGACGAAATCCATCGCCGAGCACCGGGGCTTACAACTCAAACCTGGTTGGAGACGACCGCGGGACAAGGCACAAATCTTGGCTATCAGTTTGAGGAATTGCAGTATCTGCTGGAAAACGTGAACGACGCAGAACGATTGGGCGTGTGCCTCGATACCTGCCACATCTTTGCGGCCGGCTATGCGATGGGCACCAAAGCCGAATATGAGGCGACCTTCAAAAAACTGGATTCGACCATCGGCCTGGATCACCTGAAAGGCTTTCACCTGAATGATAGCAAGAAGGAATTTGGAAGCCGGGTCGATCGACACGAACACATCGGAGAAGGCTTTCTGGGACTCGAACCGTTTCGACATCTGTTGAACGACAAACGATTCACCAATCATCCGATGTATATGGAGACTCCGAAAGAACAGGAAGATCGCGAGATGGATCCCGTGAATCTCAAAACACTTCGCGCGCTGCTGAAATCTGCTCCCGCTCGCAAAAAGTAGATCACCTCAGCTACGGAATTCCCCCTCAGTGAATACTCTTCGAGGGACTCCTGACCGTTAAAGTTTACCTAGCTTGCCGGAAAAGAACGAATTTTCGCTCTGTTTCGTAAATCGGTAGGAACAAGCCGAATGTGGCTAATTGTTATAACCGGACCGGTCGATTCAAACGATGAGAGAGCATCACAGACAATCTCGGAACTGTGTGCGCCTTCTCTTAATGCATCACTCATAGAGAGAGAGATTCAAGATGTTAATCTCCATGGACATTCGCAAAAAACTGACAATTCTTGCCATCGGCAGTAGCATGCTTGCAGGCTGCTCTTCTGGGCCTGAAATGCGATTCACTCGTTTTTGGCCGGGTGGTGACAAATCACAATCCGCGGCAAACGACGAAGCTTTGGCCGAAAAATGGCGTGATCGGCTTGCTGCGAGTGATTCATCAACTAAGGATCAGTCCAAAAGTTCGGACGATGTCTTTGCGATTGCCAAATCAGAACAGGAAGCGGAAGAGTCTCGGAGCAGCCGATTCAATATTTTCCGTCGCTTCAGTAAAAAAAATAAAGAAGAAGAAATTGTCGAAT
>JAQWSQ010000201.1 GCA_029243145.1 Planctomycetaceae bacterium
CTCGAAGATTGAGTGTATCGAATCCGTTTTGTCTGTCTTTTCAACAAGCAATACGAATAGAACACAAATCTTCGGGGAGCTTTTTCACGATCCCACAACAAAATACTCAACCCAAACAACTTTCAGGACACCCACTAGTTATCAAAGATCGGTCGCCGTCAGGCGAACCACGAACGCTAACTCTGGTAGAGCGATGTTGGCAAGACGAGTTTGAGCGATGAATATTTTGACGCAAAGACTCGGAGAGACATAAGAAACGCAAAGAGTGAAAGAGGTCGTAGTTGCGTTTGCAAGAACGCAGATAAATAATTTGAACCGCAGAGTTCGCTGAGGACGCAGAGAAATATGAGCAAATGATCGCGTTGTTGTAGGCCAACACCTTGTGTCGGCATGTTTGTTTTATGATGTGTGGCTCTCAGAAGTTTGCCAAGAAGAATGAATTCTCATTTCGCATGTTGTTTACGTCTTTCAGAACACAAGCATAGCCCCAGATGAAAGAAGTTGACTCACGCAGAGGCGCGGTGGCGCAGAGGAAAAACATACTACTTACCAAAACCTGGGTAGGCCCGTTTGCTCAGCAAAGAGGGGCCACATCACAACAGACATCGTCGATTTCGGAGAACACTCATCTTCGCTAATAAACGCTCATCAGTAGAAACTAAACTGATTAGTGAAGATCAGCGTTCATTAGTGTTCTTGAGATTGTTGACTTCGTGTGAAACGTTCGGCGAAGATATCTCACATGCTCACGCTGGCGAGAACATAGCTCCCGGATCACAGTATTTCTGTCAGTAATGAGCCACGCCCCCTACTACTCTTCCTCAGCCACATCGTCGCCTTGTCTCAGGCAGCGGCCGATTTGGCGCACGGCTTGTCGCAGGCGTTGACTGTTCTCCACGATGGCGAGTCGTAAGTAGCCTTCGCCATCTTCACCGAAGCCACGTCCTGGGCTAACAGCCACGGCTGCTTCGTTGAGCAGTTTCATTGAGAATTCGATGGAGCCCATCTCGGCCCACGGTTCGGGAATTTTTGCCCAGACAAACATGCCCGCTTTGGGTCGTTCGATTTCCCAACCGAGACGTTCCAAGCCGTCGCAGAGTGCATCACGGCGTTGTTGATATTCAAGACATAGTTCGTCGATGGCATCGTCACAATGACGCATAGCGACAATGGCGGCAATTTGGATCGGTTGGAACAAGCCGTAATCGTAGTAGCCTTTAATGGTCGCCAGTGCGCGGACCATTTCGGAATTTCCAGAACAAAAACCAATTCGCCAACCGGCCATGCTGTAACCTTTGGACATCGTGGTAAATTCAACGCCGACATCTTTGGCACCGGGAGAAGCCAATAAACTGGGGGCCTTGTAACCTTCAAAACAGATATCGGCGTACGCAAAATCGCTGATGATCAGAAAGCCGTACTTCTTGGCGAGCTTCACCAATTCGTCATAGAAGCCTTGCTCGATGATTGTCGATGACGGATTGTGGGGAAAATTGACCACGACAACTTTGGGAACCGGGAACATGTGCTCGCAAGTGTAGGCAATGTTTTCCAGAAACTTCTCCGGTTCGCGGACATCCAACGCAATTACGTTGCCGGCAGCCAGCATCACCGCATAAACGTGAATTGGAAATGAAGGTGACGGCACGATGGCAGTATCCCCCGGCCCCATCAGTGCCAGACACATATGCGAGAAACCTTCTTTTGACCCGATACAGGTCAAAACTTCGGTATCGTGATTGAGTTCGACGCCGAACTTGCGGTCGTACCGTTTGGCGACTTCTTTGCGCAGGTTGGCAATTCCTTGGGAGACCGAATAACGATGATTGCGAGGATCTTCGATCGCTTCGGTGATCTTTTCGAGAATCATCGGATGGGGGGGATCGGTGGGATTCCCCATGCCGAGATCGATCACGTCGATGTTATCGACGCGCATCTGATGTTTGACTTTGTTGATTTTCCCAAACATATAAGGAGGCAATCGTTTGACACGATCAGCCACGGGAATCTTGAAGTTGTCGTCTTCGAACAGACTTTCGGAATCGCTACGCATGATGCTCTTCGTTACCGGCAGGATCAGCCGTCATCAGTGAGGAAGTGAGAACCGACCGACAAAGGCTTTGTCGATCCGGTTCGGTTAAGTCGTTATTGTAACAATCCCACGTAGACCGGGAAGGTCGCTCTGAGTGCATACCTACGAAAAAAGGCGTTTTGCCGAATTCGACAAAACGCCTGGGTCAATGAGTCAATCGGTCCGATCAGCGTTGCTGAGTTGCGGCGGCTGGCCGGACATTGGCGGGATTCTGGAACCCCGAAGTTTGCTGAATGTTGGCACCGGTGCTGGTGCGAGTGAGGTAATTATCGACACGAGCTTCGGTTTTCAGTGCCTGGAAGACATCAGAAACCGCCTGCTGGACTTTTTCCTCGGTGACTTGTTCATAGAGATCGTCTTTGACCTGATTCATGTCGGTCACCACCGGCTCGGTGAAACCTTCGCATTTCAGGATGACATAGCGTCCGTGATCGACTTCCAATATTCCTGAAACTTGTCCCTCTTTCAATTTGAAGGCCGCGTTTTCGAGAGTTTCGTTCCCCGAGTAACGACGAATGTGAGGAATCGTTCCGCCCAAAGATCGGCTGTTGGGCTCGATGGAATATTCCTGAGCGAGTTCGTCGAAGATCTCAGGATTCTTGCGAGCTTTTTCGTAGGCTTCTTGAGCACGGCGGAAGTTATCGAGCATGATCATGCGTGATTTGACCATTGTGCCATAATCGCGAACGAAGGCTTTCTCCATATCCTGCTGAGACACTTGGATGTTATCGCCGGCCAGTTTTTTCAGAGCCAGCATCGGCCAAATGATTTCCCGTTGATATTGTTCGGGACTCAAACCACGTTCGGTGTGCAGCATTTGATACCAGGTTTCGATGGGCATTTTGAATTTCTGGGAAATGCGAGTGATCTCGGCGGTCACTTCCCCTTTGCTGACTTCAAGTCCCTGCTTTTCGCAGGCTTGTTGGATGATTGTGCGGTTAATCAGATTGTCGAGGATTTCCCCGCCCACTCGCTTCACGCTCTCGTTGGCAACAGCGTCGAAGGTGATGTATTGACCGTTAACACGGGCCAGATTTTGATTCATCCGTGATGTACCGGCTTGATCAACGCCCGTTTGAGCGCCCGCTGTTCGTGCGTTGTAAACTTGGTAGCCGATGCCTCCGGCAATCAAGATGATGGCCGTCCCAAAGACAAGAAATTTGAATTTACCGCCCGATTTATTCTGCGGCATAGCGGGAGTAGATTGTGGTTGTTCAGTCATAATGACACTCGTCTCCGTACGATCATTGGATTCAATGCGGGTCCATACGCGCCATCCCTGGCGGTGCCGATTTCTAGATCATCCAAGAAACGGGGTCAAGACCGGTCAAAATTGCCGGTTTTTGTGGTTTCTTTGGGACTAAGACGCAAACCCGCCAAAACGCAGAAAAAAAATAGACTTTGGGTGCCACTGCCAAATTGCCCAGCAGCGAAAGAAGTTGACTCACGCAAAGGCGCGGCGGCGCAGAGGAAAAGCAATAACATTCATCTTCACTCATCAGATGGAATTGAGTCTGATCAGTGAAGATTAGCGTCGATCAGTGTTCCAGAAATTTGAATCAGGAAAGCAACCCAGCATCGGAACACATAACTCGTGTGACTCTGAAAGCTTGGGTTTCAGTGTGCTTGAAAATGGCGGGAGGGCGAATAAGTGGGAGGGCGACGCTCCTGCGGAGCCGTTGATACGGCGTTGTTGCAAAGAGTGGTTCGGCAGGAGCCTCACCCTCTCCATCTCTGTTGGAAACGATTTGAAAGAAAATAAACCGCAGAGATCGCTGAGGACGCGGAGAAAAATGAGGAAGAGAACGCGTTGTTGTTGGTGTGAGCGATTTTGATGTGTGGCTGGGGCTCTTAGGAATATGCAATTCAAACGGAACTTTCATTTCACATGTTGTTTACGTCTTTCAGAACACAAACATAGCCCCAGTGAATTAAGTTGACTCACGCAGAGGCGCGGAGACGCAGAGAAAAACAATAGCGGGTGGCCACGATAGCTCTGCGATCGGAGTGCAGTAGCCACAAGAGGGTGCGTGCACTTAATAATGTTCGAGCCCATCCGATGTGCTTGCGCACAATGGCTATGAGTCAGTTAAATTACCAAAGGTCAGTGTTCTGTTCCTTCGGCGTCGGCTTCCATTTCGACTGCGTGTGCCGTCGGCGCATCTTCGTCCTGAATGTAGGTTTTCCCTTGGTAAGTCTTCACGACATACAAAAATCCAACGGCTGCCACAAACATGCAGCCTGTGAAGAACCAGTAATAATCGGCCCCCGGCAAGCGACTTGTCCCGTCGCTTTTTTCGATCAACAAGTTCACGATGGCTGTGAACTCGTTCCCGGCCGCAACCGACAGCAGATACAGCGACATGATGACCGACTTCATGCTGTTGGGAGACTGCGTGTAGGAGAATTCGAGACAGGTGATGGAGACCATCACCTCGGCGGCGGTGAGAATGGCGTACGCGAGCACCTGCCAACCGATGCTAGGTGTCTCTCCCGCAGAAATTTGTGTTTCGATCCAACCACTCACCGAAAACGCGACGACTGCGAGAAACATGCCGATCGCGATTTTTCGGAGTGGTGTCAGGCCGAACGATTTATCAAGAGCGGGATAGATGACATACGCGAACAGGGGAACAAACATCAGGATGAAGAAGGGATTGGTTGCCTGAAGTTGTGAAGGGAGCACTTCGATGACTTTCCCGAACAAGTTTACTTCCAGATCCATATTTTTCGCTTGTAAGACCCAGGCAGACGCCGTTTGATCGAACAGACACCAGAACATCGCCACGAAGGCATAGATTGGCAGAAGTCTGAGAATCGCGAGCTTACCTTCCCCCGTGAAACAGTCTTTGAAGAGTTCTTTACCGCGTGCTGGAACATGGACGAATGTGTTGCGTCCCATCCAGAACACGACAGTCGCAATGGCCATCAAAATTCCAGGGACTCCAAACGCTAACGATGGTCCAGGAGTGAGCCATGCGACGTCTCGCAAGCCTTCTCCAAAGACTTCGTAAAAGCGTGTTTTATTCAGCAGGATGGGTGTCAGTAACGTCGAAAGAAACGCACCCAAGTTAATGGCCACATAAAACCACCCAAAGATTTTGGGAAGCAAATGTTTGTTGCGAGTACCAAATTGGTCGCCCACGTGCGCAGAAACACAGGGTTTGATGGCCCCCGTTCCGATGGAAATGAGTGCGAGACCGATTCCCAGTCCCCAGCGAGTCTCGTCCATTGCCAAGCAAAAATGTCCGAGGCAATAGACAATCGACAACAATAAGATCGTTTTGTATTTTCCGAAGAGCCAATCGGAAATCAGCGCACCCGCCAGTGGAAAGAAATACGCCGCCACCACAAATGTATGCACCCAGAACCTCGCTTGAGGATCGGACATCGCTTCGACTTCACCATCCGCGCCTAGCAGATATTGAGTCATAAAGACGGTCAGAATCGCCTTCATCCCATAGAAACTGAAACGCTCGGCGGCTTCGTTGCCGACAATATAGGGAATTCCGGGTGGCATGCCTTCGATATCGAACGGCTTGGTGGCGTGTTTGGTTTCGCTCATCGTGTCCCTTTTGTTGTCGTCGTTGTTTCGGGCAGCGTCATGTCCAGACTCTCCACCAGAAACGACCACTCGTCGGCCACTTCTTCAATGATTTTTGCGGTCGGTTTGCCCGCTCCATGACCGGCTTTTGTTTCGATGCGAATCATTACCGGTGCGTTGCCTTGGTGGCATTCCTGCAGTCGTGCGGCGAATTTGAAACTGTGTCCCGGAACGACACGGTCATCCGTATCGGCTGTGGTCACCATCGTGGGGGGATACGCCGTTCCCGGTTTCAAATTGTGATACGGCGAATAAGCGTACAACGCTTTGAACTCTTCGGGATCATCGGCCGAGCCGTAATCGTCGACCCAGAATCGCCCTGCGGTGAATTTGTGAAATCGGAGCATGTCCATCACGCCGACACCCGGCAAGCAGGCACCGAACAAATCGGGACGCTGTGCCATCACGGCACCGACGAGTAACCCGCCGTTACTGCGTCCTTGAATGGCCAGTTTGGGTGTCGAAGTGTACTTCTCGGCGATTAACCACTCGGCGGCCGAGATGAAGTCGTCGAAGACGTTTTGTTTATTGAGTTTCGTGCCGGCTTGATGCCAGGTCTCACCGTATTCACCACCACCTCGCAGATTGGCGACGGCCAGAACACCACCCATTTCAAGCCAAGCAGCGCGTGAGATCGAAAAGCCCGGCGTGATGGCAATGTTGAATCCGCCATAACCGTACAGCAGTGTCGGGTTGTTGCCGTCTTTCTTCAGGCCTTTGCGGTGAGTGAGAAACATCGGAATCTTTGTGCCGTCTTTGCTTTCATAGAAAACCTGTTCGACGACATAGTCGTTGCCATCAAAATCGACCACTGCCTGTCGCAACAATTTGCTCTCGCCGGTGGTGATGTCGTACCGATAGATGCTGGGTGGTGTGTCGAAACTGGAGAATGAATAGAAGGTTTCGGTGTCATTCCGTTTGCCCGAGAACCCAGATGCCGAACCGATGCCGTCAAATTTGACTTCACGAACAAACTGGCCATTCATCGCGAAGACTTTGACCTGCGAGCGGGCGTCCTTCAGGTATTCGGCGAGAAAATGTCCGCCGACCAGCGAGGTTGAACGCAAGGTCTCCTCGGCTTGCGGAATGATTTCTTTCCAGTGTTCTTTTTCAGGTTGGCCCGTATCGACGGCGATCACACGGCCGCGCGGAGCATCAACATCGGTCTGAAAGTAAAAGACTCGCCCATCGTTGCCGAGAAACGAATACTCGTTCTCGAATTGGTCAATCAATTGTGTAAAGCCGGCGAGAGGTTCGGTCAAGTCGCGATAAAAGATTTGATACTTATCGTCGGTCCCTTTCCAGACAGTCAGCACTAGCCACTGCCCATCGTCGGAGACATCGGTTCCGAATCCCCATTCGGGATGGTCGGGACGTTCGTAGACCATCACATCGTCTGATTGTGGCGTACCGACGCGATGAAAGTACACCTTTTGATTCAAGTTGAGGTTTTGAAACTCGTCCCCTTCTTTCACTTCGGGATAACGATTGTAGAAAAAGCCTTGGCTGTCTTTCGTCCACTCGGCACCGCTGAATTTCACCCAATCGAGCGTTTCGTCGAGAATCTTGCCCGCTGCGATCTCAAGAATCTGAAACTTCTTCCAGTCGGAACCTGCTTCGGACACACCATAGGCGACGTACTTGCCATCATCGCTAAAGTATGTTCCCGAGAGCGACTTCGTGCCGTCTTCGGTCCACGTGTTGGGATCGATCAATACCTGCGGCTTACCATTCAGAGTGTCCGAAACATACAGCACATACTGATTTTGCAGGCCGTCATTTTTGTAGAAGTAGTAGCGCCCACCCTGTTTGAACGGCGAGGAGAACTTTTCGTAATTCCACAACTCGGTCAAACGAGCTTTGATTTGCTCGCGTTCGGGGATGGCGTGCAGATAGCCGAACGTCTGCTCGTTCTGTTGTTCGACCCAGGTGGCAACTTCTTTTGACTCGCGGACGTCGTCTTCCAACCAACGATAAGGGTCGGCGACTTTCGTGCCGTGATAGTCGTCAGTCTGATTGCCGGTCTTGGTTTTGGGTGAGTTGAAGGTCGGTTTGTCGGCGGCAGAGGTGGAAAGATTCATACAGAACAGGATCAATAAGGCGTGTAGGGTTCGCTGTGCGGACCGATGATTAAGTACAGACATGGAGATTCTCATCAGATAAATGGGTCTCTGCCATTTAAGCGAGTCCGCGGTGCGGAAGAAAGAACCGAATCGGTTCTCTTTTCAGAATTTGCGCAGCATGCCACTCAAGAGAAATTGACGCAAAGGCGCGAAGCCGCCAAGAATCGCAAAGTTTCAAGAAGGAGTTTCAATTCATTGAGGGGAATAGATTCTTAAATCTCGTTCATTGAATCGTGTGTCGATTCCAAGTGAATTCGCGATTGAAAGTACATAATCCCATTCATCCAAATTCAATTCACACTGGGGGATCTCAAATTCAAAAGGTGTTCCCAGAGATTTGACAACTTGACCACCTTGAAAAGTTGGATCTTGAACAACCAACTCGCGAATCAGTTCTCCTTCTCTGAAGTAAATGAAGTCATAAGAACGATCAGATTCACCGACTGAACATGCAAACAATTCATATTGTAGAGAGAGTAATTCCAGTGCTGGCCTTGTTGTCGGCATATGCCAAAGTGTGTAATACCAGTCGTCTGCCAAGAACGTCCAATCATCATTCTCAGTGATAATCGCATAGTGGCGTAATACAGAATGTTCGTTCGATTGCGTATAAGCGTTGAGATGGAAGTGCTTGAGGAGCGAGCCATCATCGACCGCTCCATTCACCCTGAGACATATGAAAAAAGGAGAATGCAATTTATCATGAATTATCAATGAGTCTGACATTTTGCGATGATTTCGATTGAGGCAGTGGAATCAACAATACTTGCTTCGCGAATCTTCTGCTCTTTGGGTCTTTGCGTCAAGAACTGACGGCTCTTTTCAGAAATTGCGCAGTTCAGTTGGTCGTCGTCTTGAAGTTTTTGTGATGGGAAGCGACGATCCAAACACCTTAGATAATATGCCACTCGTGCCGGCATCTCCCTCTGGAGTATCCTGTCGCATCCGATTAGTACCACTCCCGCTTGCTCGCGCAAAGTGGGCTATGTTTGGAATTGTCCTTATGAATTATCGAAACCTTTTGCTGCTGATTCTGTTGGTGCCTACGTTTGCATCTGCCGAAAACTCGGAGACTGCCAAAAAGCTGCACGCGATCTTCGAGCGGGAATGGGAATGGGCCATGAAGACCAGCCCGACTTGGGCCTCTCACTTGGGAGATTATCGCTACAACACCAAGTGGAGCGATCAGAGTCTGGATGCTCACCGGAAGCGACACCATCACTACCAACACGTCCTCGATGAGTTGGCGCAGATTGATCCTCAAACGCTCTCACAGACGGACCGTATCAATTTGCGGCTTTTTCGACGCGACTATCAACAGAACGTCGATGGGTTCAAGTTTGGTTGGTATCTCGTCCCTTTGACAGCACGCGGCGGTATTCAAGATCAGTCATCGACGGCCGATGCCCTCCCCTTTGAAAAAGTGAGAGACTACGAAGACTGGATTGCCCGGATGGAGGGGATCCCCGAACTGGTCGATCAGACGATGATCCTGATGGAAGAAGGGATCGCACGAAAAATTATGCCGGCGAAAATCGTGATGGAACGGGTTCCCGATCAGATCGCTCGGCAAGTCGTCGACGATCCTGAAAAGAGCCTGTTCTACAAACCGTTCCGAGAGTTTCCGGCAGACATCTCCGACGCCGAGAAGCAGCGCATTCGCGATGAAGCAAAACAGGTCATCGCCTCAGAGATTATCCCCGCCTATCGGAAGTTTCAGACATTCTTCAACGAGCAGTACCTGCCCGCCAGTTTTGACAAGCCGGGTGCTTGGCAAATTCCTTATGGCCAGGAATTCTATGCGCACCGTGCGAAGATGTTTACGACGACCGATCTCACACCGCTTCAAATTCATGAGATCGGATTGAAAGAAGTCGCCCGGATTCGTGCCGAGATGGAGAAGATCGTCAAGCAGGTGAAATTCGCGGGGACATTTGACGAATTTCTGGAGCATATGCGGAGCGATCCGAAGTTCTATTGCGACGATCAACAGCAGTTGATGAACGAGTATCAGGCGGTGTGCAAACGGATCGATCCGACCCTCGATCAACTCTTTAAGCGTCAACCAAAAATTCCGTACGACCTCCAAGCCATCCCCGCACATCTCGCCCCCGACACCACGACGGCTTACTACCGACAACCGTCTGCCGATGGTCGCCGTCCGGGAACTTATTTCGTCAATCTATATCGTCCCGAAGTTCGGCCCCGCTACGAAATGATGGCGTTATCACTTCACGAAGCGGTTCCCGGCCATCACTTCCAAATCGCTTTTGCGATGGAACTCGAAGGCTTGCCTCCCTTCCGTCGCTACGGCGGATATACGGCGTTCGTGGAAGGCTGGGCTTTGTATGCGGAATCATTGGGTGATGAACTGGGACTTTATGACGACCCGTATTCCAAATTTGGGCAGTTGACTTACGAGATGTGGCGAGCCGTCCGACTGGTGGTCGATACGGGACTGCACTCGCTCAAATGGACGCGACAGGAAGCGATTGATTTCTTCGCGGCCAACACCGCGAAAGCACTCCACGATATCGAGAACGAAATTGATCGATACATCGGTTGGCCCGGACAGGCACTCGCGTACAAGATGGGCGAACTCAAGATTCAGGAACTCCGTCGTCATGCAAAAGCCGAGTTGGGTGAGAAATTCGACATCCGTGAGTTCCACGATGTGGTGCTGCGTCATGGAGCGGTACCGTTAGATGTTCTGGAACAACTCGTCAATCAATGGATCAGCGAGCAATTGTGATAGACCTTCATCCCACTGAGAGGTAATCCTTGCCAATCTGATAGCCGTACTCTTGCAAGTCGGCTGAGATGATTTCTCGCCCACCATGGTTGGTGACGTAATTGAGCACAAACGGTTTGGGAGTTTGTCTCAGCCATTCGGAACCGAAGACCTCAGCGTTCTCTATTCGGCCGCCGATTTTGTTGGGGTCGATATCGATGTAGGCAGAGATCTCAACACCCAATGCCTCGATCAATCGAACTCGCTTGCGAGTCTTACGTCCCGCTCCCCAAACGACGATGGAACGGCCCAAGTTTAAACGAGGGTCACGGGTCAGATACTCGGCCCGAATTTGATCAAACGCATCTCGGGAAAACCGGGGATCATTGCGCGTCGCCCTGCCGGGGGACTCCCGCCAATCGAGGAGAACTTCCGGGACCTTCGCCATCTTGATACCGGCAGCATGTAGCCTCAGCCAGAAGTCGTAATCCTCGGGAAACAAGCCGTCCCGATAGGGGCCGTGTTGCTCATAAATCTTTCGTCGATACATGACAGAGGGGTTTGCGAGGGGTGATTCGACATAGATGTTGTCGGCAATTTCAGTGGAAGAGAGACACTCATTCTGCCAGCGAATGTATTCGCGATATCCTTCCTGTAACACTTCATCAGGAAACAGTTTTACCTGAGTGGCCAGGACATCAACATCTGGCCTGGCGTTTAGGAAACTCACCTGTTTTTGCAAGCGGGTGGGTGACATGATGTCGTCTGCATCCATGCGGGCAATCAAATATGTCTGAGTGTTTTGGTAGCCGAGGTTGATGGCCGGCACCAAACCGATGCGACCCGGAGAAAGAATCGTCACGCGCTGATCGCTTGCTGCGAATTGAGAAAGCAGGTCCGACGTTCCATCGTCCGAACCATCATCGACGATGATGAGTTCCCAATCCTGGAGTGTCTGCCGACGGATTGATTCCAGACACTCGGAGAGTGTTTCAGCCGCGTTATAAACAGGCAGCACAATCGAACAAGTAGGAGTCACTTGGACATCAATTCCAGCTTGAGAATTGCTAGTGGAATATCTCGCATCGATGAGATCTTATCTGGCTGTTTGTAAATTATTTGGAGTGATCATTTTCAGAATACGTTGCAATAATCCTTCTCTTCCTTGGGAGTGTCACCAAGACCGTCGAGCGATTCGCGAGGAACAAGGTCGAGGGCGCAAGAAATCGCAACTCTTCGAGAGATGCCCGACAGGGCGGATGAGGAGGTGGTTCAGTCAATATTGATCACCTCCTCACCCCGGCCCTCTCCTCCAAAGGAAGAGAGGGTGGCATGCAGGTTGGCAAGATCTTCAATACTAATCGAATTTTCCAAAACCGCAGACGACTGAAATATTCCTCTGAGAAAACACGACACAAGTTCTGCTTCTATCACCGCCAGATCGGTGATATTCTCCACAAATTCGCTCAGTATGACGGAAAAGTCAACTCCGTCATCGAAGACCTGCTTGTCAAACTCCGTTGCGTATTGATCAGAATGGCATAATCCCCTAAAAATACGAATCGGATCTCAGTCAAATCAACCACATGGAGACCTCCACGGATGGAGATGCTTGTTGTTTCAGGAGGTCATCCATTATCGGGGCGAGTTGCCGTCAGCGGGGCCAAGAACGCCGCGCTGCCCATCATGGCGGCGACGTTGCTGGCAGACGGTCCGGTGACATTACGAAACATTCCTCAACTTGTTGATGTGGCGACTCTTGCTCGCGTCTTGGTCTCATTGGGGATGAAGGTCCACGGAGACACTTCAGCCGCTTTGCACTTCGAGACCGTTGATGACTCACAACAGACTGCCGATTACGAGTTGGTTCGCCGGATGCGGGCCAGTATCTGTGTCCTCGGTCCATTATTGGCCAAACGAAAGCGTGCCTGTGTCTCACTTCCTGGTGGCTGCAATATTGGACATCGACCCATCGATTTGCATCTCAAAGGCTTGCGTGCTTTGGGGGCCGAAATCTCCATTGAAAACGGCTATGTGTATGCCGCCGCAAATCAATTGCGTGGAGCCGACATTTATCTCGGCAGTGCGTTTGGCAGCACCGTCACGGGGACTTGCAACGTGATGAGCGCGGCGGTTCTTGCGGAAGGAACCACACGCATTGAAGCGGCGGCTTGTGAACCGGAAGTGATCGACCTCGGCAATTTTCTCAATTCTCTGGGTGCTCATATCGTCGGCTTGGGAACTCCGTGTCTGACCATTGAAGGTGTCGAATCTCTCTCGGGAGGAGATTACTCCATTGTCAGTGATCGCATTGAAGCCGCCACATTGATGATCGCAGCCAGTCTGACGGGCAGTCTCATTGAACTCGAAAATGTTCCTGTGCATCACATGACGGCTGTTCTCGAAATCCTTGGTCAGGTCGGATTGAAGATTTCTCAATGGGGAGAGATTACGAAAGTGGATGGACGTGGCGAACGTTCTGCGGTTGATTTTGTGGCGAGACCCTATCCTGGAATTCCCACAGATGTACAAGCACAAATGATGTCGTTGATGTCGGTTACCTCTGGGAAAAGTATAATTACGGATTCTGTCTTTCCCGACCGATTTATGCACGCTTCGGAGTTGACCAGAATGGGAGCACAAATCCGACGTGAAGGATCGACAGCCGTTGTTGAAGGGATCCCACGCTTGAGCGGTGCCCATGTGATGGCATCCGACTTACGGGCCTCAGCAGCGTTAGTCTTGGCGGCCTTGGCAGCAGAAAGAGAAACGGTGATCCGTCGCATTTATCATCTTGATCGTGGTTACGAACGGCTCGAATCGAAGTTGAATGCTTTGGGAGCCGTCATTCGCCGCGTGGAAGATCAACCGGTCGAGTTGCCGATGGCTCCATCGCTGGCTGAAAATGCCACGCGTCGTTCCCATCGTGCCGCTTAGAGCGCATGAAACTTGCCAGTCACGTTTTGACTTGCTGAATTGAACAACAACCCAAGTAGCTGGATTCGCAAGAATTCAGACAAAAGGCGGGGCAATGTCGAACTCTCTAAACTCTTGCGAGTTCAGATACGGGTGAGGTTCAGCGTCGAACCCAAATGAATCACCCTTCAAAGTTCATTTGAGTCGTATCGATTTTACGGGTTTGTCTCCAAAACGCGGTCGCCGTGCCCCACCAGTTATTCACGATGCTACCTTGCGCATTTTTGTACCAGCTTGCGCAGTCACCGGCCCAGATCGTGGCATCCAATTTCTCTTGAAGTCGGCGGTCATATTCTTCCACGGCTTCTGGCTTGGGTTCGATCAATTGTGCCTTCCGTGTCGCTTGCGCGTTCAGGCATTTCAGAAGATAGTTCACCTGACATTCCACCATGAAGATGATCGAATTATGACCGAGATTGGTATTCGGGCCATACAGCATGAAGAGATTGGGAAAGCCGGCAGTCATCATTCCGAGCAGTGTTTTGGGACGTGGTTGATAAGCCTCTTCGAGAGTCACACCATCGCGACCGACGATGCGCATCGGTTGAAGGAAACCGGTCGTTTCAAAACCGGTGGCAAAGATGGCTGCGTCCACGGGGATTGACTCGGCCTCGGTGACGACTCCAGTCGCGTCAAAATTTTCTAACGGTGCAGAGATCAACCGCACGTTATCTCGGTTGAGCGTTTCGAGGTAATCGCTGGAGAGCAAAATTCTTTTGCAGCCGGGGGGATAGTCGGGAATGACGTCTGACTGGATTTCTTCATGGGCCTTTTTTTTCATGAGACGTGTCAGCCAGCGACGATACTCTCGGTTGGCAAAATTCTCGCCATGACCAAAGGCGACAAATCTGGCTTCGGAAAGCAGGAAAATCCAACCACGATGCAAACGCTGAGCGAAAGGAAGCCAACGGAATGCCCATTTCGCCCAAGCGGGATAACGGTAGTTATTGAGCGGATGGATCCAGTTTGGGCTCCTCTGAAAGAGCGTCACCGATTTTGCTTGCTGGGAAAGACCGGGCAGAAATTGAATGGCGCTTGCCCCGTTCCCAATGACGGCGACATCTTTCCCGGTAAGATCGATCTCTTTTCGCCAACGTGCAGAATGCCAGGTCGTTCCCTGAAATTCGTCTGCTCCGTCAATGTGTGGAATTTTCGGTCGATTCAGTTGTCCCACGGCGCTGATGAAAACATCAGCCTCGTGAGATTGGCCGTCACTGGTGGTGACTCTCCAAACCTTGGCAGACTCATCAAAAACGGCGTCTTCGATGCCGGTCTCAAACTGAATGAATGGCCGAACCTCGAACTTGTCCGCACAACTCTGAAAGTATCTGAGGATCTCCGGTTGTCGGGCATATTTTTGCGACCAATCATGTCTTCGATCAAACGAAAACGAATAGAGGTGCGAAGGAATGTCGCAACCAGAATTCGGATAGTGATTGTCGAGCCAGGTTCCGCCAACATCGGAGGATTTTTCGAAGACCTGAAAGGTACGGATTGCCGCTCGCTTTAACTGAATCGCCAGGCAGAGTCCACTCATACCGGCACCAGCGATAATGATGCGGGGGGAAGATGTCCGCAGAGCCGATAATGACATGAAGATCCTCGTGAAATAGATGATTACCAAAAGTTTACGAGATCTGAGTGGTCAGGGAAACTGTGAGGCTCTTGCGGTTTTCAATTCAAACTGGTTTCTGCGGGCGTCAGGTCGTATTATGATTGCGTCAGGGAGCACTGACTATGTGAGGTTCTAGAGGAATCCTAGATAATGTCTGAGATACAGCGAATTGCCATTACTGGAAGCTCTGGGTTTTATGGACGTGGGTTGATTGAACGAATCCGTACGCGATATCCCGAGGCGACCATTCTGGGACTCGATGTGATTGAACCGCCCGTTCATCCACCGGACGAATTTATTCAGTGCGATGTGACAAGTCCCGAGTTAGGTCAGTATCTCGAAACCTTCGCTCCTGATACAGTGATTCACCTCGCATTTGTTGTGAATACGATGCACGATACGAATCGAATGCACGCCATTAATGTCGGTGGAACGCGGAACCTGCTCACGGCTCTCGCAAAGATTCAACCGGCTCGACTTTTGGTCGCATCCAGCGCGACGGCTTATGGTGCTTGGGACGATAACCCGATTCCAATTTTTGAAGACCAGCCCTTACGTCCGCGGACGGAATATCGTTATGCACACGACAAGGTTTTCGTGGAAGAGTTACTGGTGGAGTTTCGCGAGCAGTCTCCCGATGTGGCCGTCAGTTGGACGAGGCCTGCAATCATTTATGGAGAAGGGGTCGAGAATTATTTGACGAAGTTTATTGTGAAAACTGCGATCATGGTTCTTCCTGACGGCCATAATGCCACTTTTCAGGCCGTGCATCTTGACGATGTTGTCGAATCGACTCTGACCATTTTGGATGCGAATGCAATGGGGCCGTTCAATGTGGCGCCTCCTGACTGGATCACTTTGAAAGATCTTGCCGCTCTGAAGCAGCAATTTAGTTTGAAATGCCCATTGTTCGTCTGTCGGATGTTTACCAATTTCTGGTGGGGTTTGAGGCTTCCTTTGTATTACTTCCCATCCGGCCTTTGGTATTTTATTCGTTTTCCTTGGGTGGTGACTCCCCATCGTTTGGAAAAAGAACTCGGCTACAAGTTTAAGTATTCGACGCTGGAAACGGTTCACCAGATGTTACGAGACGGTGGCATTAAAAATATTCCCGAATTGACATCCGACTCCCAAAACTAACGGCTCTCAGGTTTCCGAGAATCAATATCGCATCATGACGCCGAACTCTCCTCCCGAACCTGTTAAGCGTACTGTCAACGTGGATGGTCATGAGATTGCCATCGTTGATGGAACCGCTGGGCGTACGGGGCCTCCCGTCGTCTTTGTGCATGGGATCCTGATGTCGGTTCATCTCTGGCCCATGTTATTACGAGGGACTTCGCTCGACCGTTACCGTTGGATTTCGGTGGGGTTGCCGGGACATTCACCCAGTGTTGCACCAGAGAATTTTTCAGCGGACGACGTGACCGAAAAACTTTTTTCGGCGTCTCTGATGACGGCCATCGATCAATGTTTCGAGGGAGAATCGGTGCATCTTGTGGGCTGGTCAACAGGCGGTTATGCCGTCCTTATGACAGCCGCCGAATACCCACAGAGGGTGAAAAGTGTGGTCAGTCTCAGCGGATTTGTGAGAGGCCAGTGGGGACATTTACTCGGTTATTTTCAATTCGTGTCGCAAATCTGGTGGAGAGGTTGGGCGGTTCCTCTCGGGATGAAGTTGGTTGCCTGTTCGCCGCATCTCTACCGTGCGTTTCGATGGCTGATGACCATTAAGGCGATTCCCAAGACTGAGTTGATGCGGGAAGTGACCGAGATGTCTTACGCCGATTATCGACAGAATGATTTTCAGGTCATGCGAAACCTGTTTTCGGGACTCAAAAATATTGACAGTTCGGTACGACTGTCAGAAATTAAGGCGCCGGTTCTTGTTCTCAGTGGTGAACGAGACAAGGTCATCATTCCCGCAGAAACCAAACACATCAGCGAATTATTAGCGAACACAAAATTGGTCGAGCAAGCCGGCGTCGGACATTTGTTCTACTCAGAAGGACGTGAGCAGACATTGTTGCAGATTGATGAATGGATTTCTCAATACGGTTGATCATCGCCAGCTCAGATTGTTGTCTTAGCCATCAAACTTGGCCGCCATCGGCATGCGACGACCAGTGCCGAAAGCTCGTTGTGACAACTTGATACCCGGAGGCATCTGACGCCTTTTGAATTCGTTGCGATCAAGTTTATTAGCAACCCAGCGTACGGTCTCTTCAGAAAACTCTTCGCACAACGTGGCGACCGATTTATGCTGCTCGATCAATCCAGCAAGAATTTGATCGAGAATTTCGTAAGGGGGAAGGCTGTCTTCGTCTTTTTGATCGGGTGCCAATTCGGCACTGGGTGGTTTTGTGATAATATTATTGGGGATCACTTCTCGACCCTCGCGCGTCTCGTTGATATAACGACACAACGCATAGACATCCCGTTTGAATAAGTCGGAGAGAACCGCAAAACCTCCGGCCATGTCTCCGTAGATCGTGCAATAGCCGACGGCAAGTTCGCTTTTATTTCCGGTTGCCAGCGCCATCCAGCCGTGCGTGTTACTCCGCAGCATGACACAAGCACCGCGGATGCGCGCTTGCAAATTTTGATCGGGCAATCCCAACGGCTGCAACTTCAAATCTTCACCGATGACCGGTGTGGCTTCATACGCCTGATGAATTTCGTCGATGGGAATGGTCTCGGCATCGACTCCCAACGCCTGCACCAATTTTTCGGAATCACCAATACTGTGATCGGTACTGTATCGGCTGGGCATCATTAGGCAGTGGACATGATCGGGCCCCATCGCGGCAGCGGCAATGTAAGTTGCCAAAGCACTATCAACGCCGCCCGACAAGCCGAGCACACAATCGGTAAACCCACACTTGGTCATATAGTCGCGAAGTCCCAATACCAGAGCATCCAACAGTGCCTCTTCGTACGGTGTTTCCGCATCGGCGATCGGTTTGGGAAGCTGATCAAGATCGACGACCTGGAAGTCTTCTTGAAACGATGCCGCTTCGATCACCATTTCTCCCCTTCCATTTAACACAAAACTGTGTCCGTCAAAGACAAGGTCATCGTTCCCCCCCACCTGATTGACGAACAAAAATGGCCGGTGATGTCTTTCCACATGACTGCGAACAAGATTGAGCCGTTGATGCCGTTTATCGCGTTCAAAGGGAGACGCTGACAAATTAATGAAGCATTCCACACCTTGTGTGGCAAGCTCAAAGATTGGATCAGGATGCAGGGCGGGATTTTGATGATAGCGGGTGGTTCTTTCGCCCCACCAAGCATCTTCACAAATATGGACTCCCAGCTTTCGTCCCTGGAAGATCATGGGAGTGATTTTTCGAGCGGGAGCGAAATATCGCTGTTCGTCGAAAACATCATAATTGGGCAGCAATGTTTTATGAATCGTAGATTGAACTTGTCCATCAGCAATCAAACTCGCCGCGTTGGCAATCGACTGTGCAGGCATTTCGCGTCGCGTCGGATGCCCAATAATCCCCGCGACTTGCTGGAAGACTTCTGCTTGTGCGAGTTGAGCGAGTGCTGCATCACAACGACCGACAAAACCCTCACGTAAAAGAAGGTCTTTGGGGGGATAGCCACTGATTGAGAGTTCGGGAACTACCAACAATTCCGCATCAGCTTCAACCGCTTTTTGAGCGGCCTCAAGGATGAGCTGGCAATTGCCGGAAATATCTCCGACGATGGGATTGATCTGGGCAAAAGCAATTTTCACGATGATGGGCCGATGTTTGCAGAATGAATAATGGCGTGTAAGAGAGTAGACGGTATCGAAGTCATTCTGGTTCTCTCTGAGATCATTCCTATTGCTATCGGGGAAATAGAGTGGGAAAGATGGAGAAAATCCTCAGAAGCAATGTTGGTTCAGGTAGTATAGGGGGTTCGTGTTGTGCGGATAGGTCCGGTTTTATCGAAAACCCCTGTTTTCACTATTGGTTGGGGTATTTTCGAGTCGAATGCGATTATAGGAAGTCCAATCCCCAAGGTCTTCAAGAGTCAAATTGCGCATCAAACATTATTTCATTGATCACAATCGGGCTCATGTAGTTTTCACTATCTTATTTATCATTCGGCTCCCACGGAAGGGAACGACGAGATGCGAATGGAATCACTGTCGAAGAAAACCGTCACGATTTTTCTCATGAGCTGTGGTGTCAGCGGCATGATGACAGTCAGCGCACACGCTCAGTGGGGCTGGAATCCGTTCAGCTCTCGTTCGCAGGCCCCACCCCAGGCAACACAGGAAAAATCGAGTTTTTTCAATTCTCCTTTTGAATTGAAATCTCCACTCAACAATTTCGGTAGTGAGAACAAAACGGCTGCTCGAACGACTGGCAATGTGCAATCGGCACGACCGATTTCGGATTCTACTCGCCGTGCCATTGTCGAATTGTCACGCAACTATTCCCTCCAGCAGCGACAATTATTTATTAAGTCGTTTGCGGGTTTGACGGATCAGCAAGCACAACAACGGTTACAATTAGCCGCCAATGCTCAATCAGGTGGTAAGCGCCCGGCATCCCCAACCACACAACCAGCCACTCAATATGCATCTCGTGTGCAACAATCGCAGTCGTCTGAACAGGCACGTTTGCAAGCAGAAGTCGACTATCGAAACCAGCAAAGCGCTGGGCAACGCAGGTCCACACGCCCCGTGGCCCAATCACCTCTCGGATTAGGTCAAGGAAATCCATGGGGTGCTACTAATTCCCAACAGCCACGTATTGAACAGTCGATGATTCAGACAAGCTACCAACAGCCACAACAATCTGGAATGTCTCAAACGCGACCAGCCTCAAAGACAACTGTGCAGAATCCTTTTCTTCGTCGTCAGCAAGGATTGGGGCAACAGTCACAACAGCAAAATGCCTCGTCACAAGGACGAGCAAGCATGAGTCCCGCTCCTTCAGTCTATCCTCCCAACTCTGGTTATGATCGTTCGAGGGTTCCGCAGGAGAATCATCCCGGGATGGTAACGACACAGAGTAATATCTCAGTGAAACCCGAACGCGATCAAAAGTCCTTGATGCCCGTGATTCGTCCCGCTTCCAGCGAGGTGAATACTTCTCATTACGAAGGTAATTACCAACCGGCGAAGAGTGAAGTTGCACCCCAACGATTTGAACCGGTGACAACCGCGGTTCCCACATCAAGAGCAAGCGCGCAACCCGTAAATCAGTTTGTCCCTTCGAGAGAGATCGGCGGGCCGGAGTTGAGCTTGTTAATTTCGCGAGCAGAAGCACTCGCCGCTTCTTCAACACCCGGACCTTCTGAAGAAGCCAAACAACAACACATTACTCGTCACGTAGACTTGCGACTGCTCTACCTATTGTCTGGACAACGGGATCGAGCTCTGATGGCGATTCCCGGAGTTCCGAAGAACGAGCAGGCATTCTGGACTCGCACCTTCTGGGCGCTGTCCAACTATCTCGATCATCCCAACTATCCCGATAAGTCTGATCGAACGACGGTCGCTCTCGAACAACTCCGCAGTGCAATCAAGTCGTTACAGGGTGATGCACATTTGGTGGTGCGAAACGCGGCCTTCTGTTCGGAAATTGATAGCTTTGGAAGTTACCAACGGTTCGAGCGAGAAGAATTTGCTCCGAGTCAAGACGTCCTGATTTACAGCGAACTGGATAACTTCAAAAGCGAGCAAACATCGGAATGCCAATACCGTACGGTGTTGAAGTCTTCAATTCGCATTATTGAAGCCGGTCCGAATGGTCGAGTAATTGATACCGTCGACTACAGCCCGACCGAAGATCTTTGCCACTCACAACGCGGCGACTTCATGCAAGGATACAAATATCAGTTGCCGGCTCGGATTACACCGGGAAGTTATGTGATGCAATTGGCCGTGGAAGACCAGCTTTCCGGCAAGCGTGCCAATTATTCCATGAATTTTTTGGTGCGATAATCGACGACCGTCACAGCAAAAACGCTGGTGAATCTCTGATGAATTCCCAGTCGGGATATTGAGAATGACTCTGAGTGCTGTATGATTGATCATGGTAGGAACCTTTCCTATGAATGACTCGATTATCCACGAGGTGTCTCATGTCCCAAGATCGCCCCGAGTCCGGTTCGCCGGCCCCTGGTGAATTCCTCATCGAAACTGATTCTCCAGCCATCACGAAGAAGATTCGTCGTAAGAAGACTCCATTTTGGCGATCTCCACTGATGGTCATCTTTGTCATCTTGCTCGGTGCCGGAGGAGGACTGTTTTATGTCTGGCAGCAGCAACAATCATCTCAAGGAATGATGCTGACCGAGATCGAAGACAAAACGGTCGAAGAGCTCTCAGAACTTTCGTTCAAGCTTCCGTTTTCCGATGATTCGGTCGACCTTGAGTCACTCCAGATTTCACTGGTCCGCGCGCCGGAGGGAGCGGTGATTGATCCAAAGACTGGAGTCTTCCAATGGACACCGAGTGAAGAGGTTGGTCCCGCCGAACTGGAAATTGGTGTCGAAGCGCGACCCCGTACAAATCCAGAAAATGTCAGTCGCCAGCTATTCAAAGTTGTCGTGACCGAAAAATTGACGACTCCCGAGATCGAATACATCGATCCGCAAAATGTCCGGGCGGATGTACTGACGCGCATTCCCATTAATGTGACCGATCCTGATGTCCCGGCATCGGAGTATCGATTCGAGTTGGTAGGAGATGTTGCTGAAGGCGCGAAAATCGATGCTGATTTCGGTACGTTTTCCTGGAAACCTGCTGAAGAACTGGTGAACCGCACTGTCGATTTTGAAGTGAAGGTCAGTGAAGTCGATCATCCTGAAGTCTCGGCGACACGTAAGTTTCAGCTCAAAGTGAAGTCATACGATCCGGTGAAAAAACTAAATGATTTGCTGGCCGATGGTGGTGTCGATTTGGAATACCTCGGTCGTGAACCGGAGGGTCCGTTTCGCGGCAAGGGGCAAGTGATGCGGGCCGGACGAAATCGGCTCGATGTTTACACGTACGCGTCTAAAGAAGCTGCCGACGAAGACGCGAAACTGATCGCTGCCGATCTCTCAAAAATGTTTGATGTGAGCGACCCGTTTACCGTTCCGACAAAAATATATCGCGATGATCGACTGCTCGTGGTGGCTGCCGGCGTTCAAAACGGCTTGCACTTTCGTCTCTCTTTTGTATTGGGAACTGCCATTGCCTCGACCAACGACTTCGATTCCAGCGCAGTCGCCTCGAATACGCCTCCCTCAAAAATCGATGAAGCTACAGAAAACATGATGCAAAAAGAAGAGGATCAAAAAGATCCTCTCGGCGACCAACAACTCGAAACGCATTACACCGAGAAAACTCTCTTCAACAAGAGAAACTACGACGAGATTCGCAAAATTTATTCGAATCGATTTGAAATTCATTTCAAGGATTCAATTGAATCTGCTTTTGGTGTTGATTTGGAAAAGGTCAACGCTTGGTTCGATGAGCACATTGAAATCAAGGAAGAACTCTACACAGCCATCAACCCGGCATACGACAATTCGGCGGAAGCCTTACGTGTCTTTTATCAATTGTGGAAGGACAACCCGGATCGGGTTGCCGAATATGGAGCATTGGCGATTGCGACGTCTGTTGTTTGGGATCTCCCTGAACGAGGGGTTTACGATTACACCCGACATCAGCAGCGCACACATTCCAACATGCCTGACGAATTATTGGAGTCCTCGGTCGAGAATTTTAACTATCTCATCGAGAACGAAAAATTCATGCAGGGGCGAGCACAACTTGTTCCCTGGGAGTTCATGGTGCATTTGGTGAATCACAAAACTCCCACCAATGAACGAGGCTGGGCATTACAAAACTATTTACCAAAACGTGAAATGTTCGGCAGTTGTTATGCCGACGTTCCGTACGATAACCTCATGCTCGAAACCCAAAGTCAGGATTGCAAACTGGAAGGTGAAGACTACAGTCTCGTCAATTTGCGCTCAATCGGTGGAGTCTGCGCAATGCAAGCCGACTTCGCAGCAAGAGTCGGTAAAAGTATGGGTGTTCCGGCGGAGTATGTCCGTGGAGAATCGGCATTCGGCGACTATCACGCTTGGGTGATGTGGATTGAGTTGAAGGCGTTGACGAAAAACGGGATCAACTTTTCACTCGAATCATACGGTCGATATCGGGGTGACAAGTATTACGTGGGAACGCTGCAAGATCCGCAAACGGGAACTATCATCACCGATCGCGAACTCGAACTTCGACTACACACTGTTGGACTCGACCCGATTTCCAAACGTCTTGCCGATCACGCCATGACTGCTTACCCGTTTCTTAAAGAAAAACGTAAATTCAGTCTCGACGAACAACTCGACTATCTCCTCACTGTGGTCGAAGTGTCTCCAGGAAATGAAAACGCCTGGTTGGAAATTGCCGAGATTTCAAATAGTGGCAATCTGGAAAAGACACACATGCGTCAAATGCGCAAGACGCTCGATATGTTGTTTTCGACCTTCTCGAACTTCCCGGATTTCACCTGGAAGGTCTTTGATAAACTCATTCAGTACGAAGAAGACCTCAAAGACCAAATTGATTTGTATAACCGATTGATTCAACTTTATGTCTCGGCCGGTCGTCCTGATCTTTCCAGTGAAGCGCGGATGATGATGACCGGCTATCTGATTGATGGGAATCGGGTACTTGATGCCGTCGAAGGTCTCGCCGCGACCATCATGGCGTTCCCGGAAGAAGGTCGATATGTCCCCAAGATGCTCGACCGCCTGGAAGTTCTGGTGAATACGAACCCGAACTACTCCCGCCATTTATTGAGTTTCTACAAAGCATTCCTGCCAAGAGTTCCTCCCCGTCGAGGTGACAGCCCCAGCAAGTATTGCATGAAGATGTACGAGCGAGGCATTCAACGGTTCGAACTGGCGGGCGATAATACTGAAGCCAATCGCTACAAGGCACTGTTAGGTAAATTGCAGGGGACTTGACAGCCTGCTGAGAAATGAGTTTTCATTATCTCGATGCGCATCTCTGGGTAAGTAGAAATCAGCTTAAACGGACTGAGTGAATATGCGAAACAGTTTGTAGGCGATGAGAGCGGATGAAGTCAGAAGTAGCCAGCCGAATCGCTCTCTGAGTTTCGTACCGCCCCATTGTTGACCGGTGCGAGCACCCAGTTGCGCACCAAATGTTCCGCCAACCAATAACGCCGATACGAGTTTCAAATCGACATAACCATTCCAGGCATGGACGACCGTCGCCTGGAAGGAAATCATCCAGACAATTACGAGAGTCGGCAGGACGGCCTTTTCGACTTTCATGCCGAGAAGATAGACAAGACCGGGGATCAAAATCAGTCCGCCACTCATCCCCAGCAGACCAGAAACAAATCCGATACCGACGCCGAACCAGCAAACAATCGGTAGCGACATTCGTTCCCCTTCAAATTCTCGGAAGCGAACGAGTGGAGGAAGATTCCAGTTGGCCAGCCAACCGACCGAAACGGGATGACCAGATTTGGAGCGTTTGGTCTCCCAAAGTGAAAAGATGCCCACAGCAACCATGATGAGCAGATAGATCACCAACACACTGATTTGTGCCGGTTCCACCGATTGATCGAAGAGTGTGATCGCATTCAGATTTTCCAGAAGCTGGAAGGTCAATGTCCCTGCGGTGACTCCGATGAACAAGCCCCCGGCAAGTGTTAAAGGAAAATGAAATGATCGCCAGTGTACACGACGCGCTAACAGGGCCGTCGTCGCGGGACCAAGCACTTGGCAAGCGGAAGCGCCGACCGCGTATTCGACGGGGATACCGAGCACAATATTCATGACGGGGACCAGCAGAAATCCCCCGCCGATACCGAATAAGCCCGCGATCCAACCGATGCCACTTCCCGCAGCGACGATGATAATCAACTCGGTGATGGAGAAGTCCATGCGGTCGTCTATCAGATTTGGAAGTCGGGGAATATGGAATCGTTATCGTCTTGACCGAACCGTTTCTGTTCGATGACACGAAATAGCGCGTGGACGATCCAACCCCAAACAACGGGGAGCGTCAGACAGGCAACGATGAATAGAACCTTGATCAGCATGGTTTCAAGGTAGCAGGAGAAGACCGATTTCGCGAGGCAGCCACCACTTCAACGAGTGGTCGATGCCCAGATCCAGCCAGAATTATTGGGCGGCCCGTGGCTTGAGTTTGTTCAAATGCTCAACAATATAGCGTGGTTTGCCGTAAGCATCGGTCAGTGTCTTGGAAATTGCTCCCTCGATGTAAACGACATCATTATCATTCAGTACTGTCAATCCGGGATGATCTGCCAGCGTAAAGACGCCACCATAGTCATCCTCGCGAGCCGGCTTGTCGTTATAAATAATGGACCAGGCTTGCAGTTTGTCATCGTAGGAAACCAATCCTCTTAAAAACTGGTATTCGGCTGCATCATGACCGAACGGGTTCGGGATTTCTTCCGGGTTGTAAGGCAGCGTCAATCCGGTTGTCTCTTCCGTGCGAGTCACTGGTTCTGCAAACTCGGCACTGGCCAGAGAGATGGGTTGGGGCGCTTTCATCTCGGAGACTTTCCCGCTGTCACGTGCAAGTGTTGTCTTTCCTTCAGCCCCTAATTGCAGTATGGGAGGTTGTTCGGTGGTGCGGGGAATTCGGTCTTCTTCAAAGGCAACATTTTTGGTCCCTGTTGATTCCGTCGTTTCATTCAGACCAAATGGATTTGCATCAGTTTCGAAAGCATTTTTGTCTTCTTCGAACGTATCGGGGTTTTGAGTACTTGGAGAAGGTCCAAGATCTCCCCCCGCTGGATCGTCATAGAAGGGGACGCTATTATCGCCGCCGGAACTGGTTCCACCCGAAGTGCCTGAGCCAGAACTGTCGGGATTCCACATCGGGGCATCACCACCAGTCGACGTGCCGGGGTTGATGGGGGTGGGGGCATTTAATTGCACACCACCCGGAGGGAAAGCAGAGCCGGGTGGGGCGTACCCGGGTTGTCCGTATCCAGGTTGTCCGTACATACCGCCGGGATATGACTGCTGATTCGGATAGGGTTGATAAGGGTAAGGCGCAGCGCAGCCAGCCAACATCCATGTGGCCACACACGCGCCCAACAACGTGAAACGTTGATACGTATCCATCTTCTGGGTCCTTAATTAATCAGAGAGAGCCGATAGTTTGCGGGAGAGGCTCACACTGAGATCGTTCACGGGCATCATGCCCATTTCCGGCACGAATTTTAAGAATCTCGCGAAGTGTGTCCAGACCGGTTTTTTCAGGGTATTGAAAATCACTCAAGTCGTTACAGACATTGTGTTTGTGAAAAGGTGGTGTCAGGGAGGTGAAAGGTAGTGTTCGTTCCATGCGGGATAAATCGGTTCTGACAGCGAGACGAAGCATGTCTTGCGCGATCCTCGTTCACACTGCGATTCCGATGCAGATGAGTCCCTGAAATTGACGATTTCCTCAATACACATCTTTCTCCGGCATCTCACTTTGCTGGAAACTATCGATATAATAACCTTGTCACGAAATCATCAAGACTATGATTCCGCTCCGCCGTCAACCCGATTGGAACTACTGGGCCGATGTTGCCCGGACTACACTCGCACAATCGGCATCATTCCACGGCCGTAACTTGGACATTGTCGTCGAAGAAGAGTCTCTTATCTTGCGGGGAGTTGTGAAGAGCGAATTCCAGCGAGCGAAGGTCTTTCAGACCGTTCAAAAGGCTGTCGGTAATATGCCTTTGCAAAACGAGATCGAAATCATTCAGGACTGATTCGTACCATCAGGGTTCGAGCAAAATTTTGAATGTACCGGGCGACGCAGCTTTCACCATGGCAAGCGGAGCTTCTTCCAAGGGATATCGACCGCCGATTAACGGCTCGACAATGACCTTTTCTTCAGCGAGTGCCGCGATCGCCGGTTCAAAGGGACCGCAACGTGATCCAATCAGCGTCACTTCATCAATGACCAACGGAGCCATCGATAACTGATGCTCGCCAGCCACTGTGGTTTTCATGACCACAGTTCCACAAGGTTTCACCAATTTAAACGCGAGCGGTAAGCCGGTGGGAGATCCCGTACAGTCGATCACAATATCTGCCTGTTTTTTCTTTTCCACCTGCTTGAGAGTCACAGTCTGGACTCCCAACTCTCGCAAAAGAGTAAGTTTTTCAGGATGCTTCCCGACGACCAGAAGTCGTTCGCACCCCGCAAGTTTCAAAACTTGAGCGCATAAATTTCCCAGCCGCCCATCACCAAGGACCACTATGGTCTCGTCTCCTGAGAGGGCCAGTTGTTCTTGCAAACGATAGGCGGCGGCCACCGGTTCGACAAATGTGGCATGATCGTCGCTGAGTGAATCAGGAATGGTGTGCAGATTGATTTGTGGAACCGCGATAAATTCTGCGAATGCTCCATCGTGATTCAAAATCCCCAGGACTGTACGATCAGGGCAATGATTTCCCAAGCCACTCTTGCAATAGGCACATTGGCGACAGTGACAGTTAATTTCTCCCACCACTCGCTTCCCGGTGTATGGTCCTGTTTTTGCGATGCCCACGAATTCGTGCCCCAAGATTCCCTGAAAACCCATGTAGCCTTTGACGAGTTGCAAATCGGTTTTGCAGATGCCTGCTTTTAAGACTTCAACGAGCACCTCATCCGATTGAAGCGTGGGCGTTTCTAAATCATCGCGGACCGAGAGACCGGTTTCATCCAGATAGACGGCTTTCATACGAGGCAACTTTCAGATGGACAGATCGAATGAGGAAACCGGAGAAAACTCATTCCGATGGATCTGATCATGGCGCGCAATAAGAAGGAAATCAATTGCCCCTTCAGACTACAAGAAAAGTCTTTTCAAAGTGGTTGAAATTGCTTGATGGCACCCACCGGAAGGAGGTGGCTGAGATTTTCTTGTTTCATGTCTCGCCGACTGGTAGTGTACAGATATCTGCTCGGTAAAACGCCGAACACTGTCTTGTGATGCCAACTCTCAATGAGGTCTCAGAAATGCGCAATCAACGACGAGGGTTTACTCTGATTGAATTGATGGTGATTTCCGCCGTGACTGCGGTACTTCTGGCTCTCTTCTTGCCTGCCGTTGCCGAAGCGCAGGAAGAGGCTCGGAAGAATCAGTGCAAGAACCGCCTCAAACAAATGGGGCTGGCGATGCACAATTATCATGACACTTATAACACTTTACCTCCCGGTTGGGTGGCTGCGAAGGAAGATGCAGAGGAAGGACCGTTTCTCGGTTGGCAAACCTCTCTCCTCCCGTTCGTGGAGTAAGCAGCACTCTTCAATCAGATGAACTTTCATGAGCCCGGCAAAAATCCTGCCAAGCTGCTCAAGACGATTCTCCCCGTGTATCGCTGTCCGTCTGACCCGATGGCCGATCTGAATCCTTTGCGCGGTAATTGGGCCACATCTAGCTATTCTGGTAATGCCGGTGATGAAAGACTGCCGGGGAGCCTCGACACTCCCGCAAAGATGAACGGCATCATGTGGAGAAACAGTAGCATCGGGTTTCGAGACATCCTCGACGGTACGAGTAACACGTTTCTGGTGGGGGAACGCGGATTAAGCTCGGCATCGGGGATTTGGTTCGGCGTGACAAAAAATCAGAATGAGAATGATGCGATTTCGGATTGCAGCCATCACTCGCAAATGAATCGCAGCATCACTTCATTTTCGAGTCATCATTCTAAAGGGGTTCACTTTCTCATGTGCGACGGACGAGTCACTTTTCTGAGTGAAAAACTGGAATCAAAACTCGAACTGGGAATCTATCAAAAGCTCGCCAATCGCAACGATGGACAACCTCTGGGAAATTTCTGAGAGCATTTACGGCGTCTCTGGTTCGGGCGGATTCTCCAGCAGTTCTTTCACCGATGCGGCAAACTGATCGACCACACCCTGCCCGCCTCCGATATATAGTCGGGCGACATTTCCATTCTGGTCGACAAGGACTAATTGTGGGATTGAATCGACCTGATATCGTCGAGCAATGGCACCATCGATGTCCATTGCGACTTTGGCGGAAAACTGATGGCGTTCCAGGACATCTCGCACCTGTTCGGGACGTTCTTCCAGATTGACTGAAATCATCTCCACTTTTTCCGGGTCAAACTGCTTCATCGCTTCTTCCATCAGAGGCATCGTCAAGATACAGGGACCACACCACGTTGCCCAGAAATCGAGAGCGATGATTTTTCCCTTTTGCTCTGACAAAACAAAGGACTCACCTCGAAGCAATTCGAGTTGAAAGTCGGGGGCAGGTTTTCCAACGAAGGAAGACGCCAATCCATCATCAGCGCTCCCTCCTGCTGTTGCCGTCAAGTAGAGCGGTTCTGGAGCGGGCGTTAACACCCATTGGTGAAACGGTAACTCGCGTGCCGCGTCCTGGATTCCTTCGCCGAACGCAATTTCGGCGGCTGAAGAAATTAGATAGCTGCAGCGACCAATGACATCGCTATGACCGACAATCCGAGTGGTGGTCACTTCGCCGGGAGAAAAAGTTGACCGGTTACCATCTGCAAAAATAACTTGAACATCGTGAATGGTTTTTGGCTCTCTGGCGATCGGTTTCTCTGCGACTAATGGAGCATCAGTGGCTGCTAAGTTTTCTTTCATCGTTTTTAACAAGATATCCGGGTGTAGCCAAATGATATGCGAGACACGAGTTGAGGGCATGTCCATCTCGGTGAGATGGACTTCGACTTTCATCTGCTCGCTGGAATAATTCATCAACCGACAGCGCAAGAAATCTCCTTCGGGTGAATAAAGTAAATGTGTTGGTGGAGAGGACTTTTGATTGCGGGGAAGAGTCAGGAGACGCGCTTTCTTTTCGTCATCCAGTTTGAGTTTTTTGGTGGATTTCTGGAGGACGAGTGCTTTGATTTTGTTATGAGGAATGAGGTTCACTTCTACGGAATCACTGGAAATGTGAACGCCGAGTTCATCAATCGAGACAACCCGACAAGGAAGCATGTCTCCACTCATTAAATGCAGACTGTGCATCTGATTTGTTTGGGGGGGATTGACTGGACGAACAGTTTCCGCTTTTTTCAAAAACAGTTTCCCGAAATTTGCGAACAGATTATTTGGCTGACGGATTTGCCTCACTTGTGGCTGTGATTCTTTGACCTCTGGTGTTGGCGGTTTTCGTTCCACATAAATCACTCGGCCCGAAGCAGAATGCTGGAGAGGGCTGGATGTGCGACTAAATTGAGGCTTCCAATTCAGACAACTGTTGCCTTCCTCGCTAGCACCTGGAATGAGACTGCCTTCTATTTTGTGGTTGGTCATCTCCAATCGACCATTGCGTGCTGAGTCAGAGTTTTTAGAGGGAATACTATTCTGTTTTTGCACAACAATGGATTGAATACAGGTGCGCGGTATTGTGATAGGTTCGAGACAAATGGGCGATTTGAGCACTAATTGTCGAGAATCGACCGACTGTAATTCTCCCGAGAGCCGGCTGCGATCATGCAGGACAACCAACATCGTCGAGAGAGTCTGCTGGTTTTGAGAAGTCGGGAATTCAGCCGCAACAATTTGTTCGAAAGGAATTTTGTGTTCGGTATCTTCACTGACGATTGTCATTTCACGAGTTGTCGATTGAAGCGTTTTCAAATTTCCTTGAAGAATCGAATCATCATTCAGGCGAAAGCGAGACGCTTCTGCGTCTTCGGTGAGTGGTAACCGACCATCCCAACGCATCACTCTCAATTGCGAAAGATGTGTTTTTCCAAAATGACTGGCAAACATGATCCCGGTGGTCTGTTTCCAAAGCTCTTTATCTTCGAGCGGCGGAAGAGAAGCTTTGGCGAGTAAAGTTCCACTGGAATCGTAAACTTGAATCGATTCATTGCTGCGATCAAGCGAATCTTTTTGTCAGATTTCGACAATTTGTAGACCGGCTCAATCGCGGCAATGTTTTCTCGCTCATTTTCTGAAAAGAAATTGTAGATCGATATAACTTTCTCATCTTGGCCAAGCGGTGACTTGGTCGGCGGCATTGTGCAGCAGTTGATCGATGGCGAGCCCTAGATGTTTTGAAGAAGGACTGACTCGTGTATTGATCAACGCGACGAAATTCTTGCCGTCGTGTCGACGGATCATAATGGTGGCGGTTCCCGGCAGCGAACCGCTATGCCATTGATTCAGGCGTCCGTTGCGGAGAACACGATTGCTCCACCCAAGTGAATAATAGACATCTTTGGGTGAGCCATCTTCTTCATGTCCGGCCAAACCAGCCGGACGCGCAGACATGATTTTGATGCTTTTACGAGAAAGAATCGGGCAATGATCGGGGTCAGCAAAAGCGGCAGCGAACTTTGCCAGATCTTCTGCAGATGCAATCCATCCGCCGTGAGCATCCATCGCTTCCAAATACCAGCCACCATATTGTGACGGAATTTCTTCATTCAGGTCTTCCGCGAAGACCGACTTGTCGGTTTCCGGGTGGTAATAGTGAACTTCGTTTTGAGATCGGTCAGCTAGACGCGTCTTTCCGATCTTCATGGTGGTGATTCCCAAGGGAGCCAACACATGCTTTTTAACATACGACTCGTAAGTCTGATCGGTCAGTTTTTCGATCACACGCCCTAACAAACAATAGCCGAAGTTCGAATACGCGTAGCGTTCCCCTGGGTCGAAATCGAGTCTCTGAGAGAACATTGCCTTGATGATGGCAGCCTGATTCGCGGGAGGCTTCATACCGTTCTGTTGAGCAAAACGGACTGGTTGAAACATGGCATCAAAGGACTTGTTTCGATCCCAGCCGCCTCGGTGTTCGAGCAGATGGCGGATTGTAATTTGATTCCACCGTGGATCGAAATTGTCTCCGGCTTGAGTGATTTGAATTTGAGTGTCGAGCACGTCAACCAACTTATCATCGAGAGCCAGTTTCTGCTGTTCGATCAATTGCAGGATGGCGACGGCGGTAATCGGCTTCGAGAGACTGGCAATTCGAAACAGACTTGTTGGCTGGACCGTTTCTTTGCTGTTGAGGTCAGCGTATCCATAGCCGCGTGAGAAAGCGATTTTTCCCTGATTGGTGACGGCGATGGAGAGTCCTGGAACGCAGTGTTTCTTCATAAATTCTGAGATGAGACGGTCGTAACTTTCAAAACGCGGATCGTTATTTCCAGATCGAACCCGATGAGAGCCAGTTTGCCCATCATCACCACAACCATTTTTGGTGAATTCAGATTGAGTGCCTGGATTTTCAACAGCATCCACAAAGCGATGACAATTCATGATGCAGAAGGAAAAAATCATTCCCAGAAAAAGCCACAAATACTTCATCAGACTCACTCCGAAAGAGATTACTTGAGAGACTTAGTTTCGATTCTAATGGTCGCACCCTCCCCACTTCCACGACCATTTCAGAATCAGCGTGTCGTCGCGTTGCGTTCGGATGAAATACGCCTGTTTGGAACGCTTTGCTATAATCGTTCGTGCGTATCTTGATAACTCTGTTAAGATGGTATTCCTCACGATGATCACACATTCTTGTCTTTGTTGAAATGAACCACGCGATGAATGAGTTATGCGACCAATTATTAGTCAGCCGTCGAGCGATTCTGAAACAAGGAACTCTGTTCCTGTTTGCCGGTGCGGTGAACTCTGTTGATTCATTATTGGGAGCAGACCCCTCCGACAATCTCAAGGTTGGGCTTGTCACCGATATGCATTATGCCGACAAACCAACTCGTGGTAGCCGTCACTATCGTGAAACGCTTGAGAAGCTCGAAGCTGCCGCGATTCATTTTGAAAAGGCAACCCCCCACTTCATTGCCGAGTTGGGAGACTTCATCGACGCGGCAGATTCTGTCGAAGTCGAACAGAGATATTTGAAAACCATCAATAAACAGTTTGCTCCCATTTGTAAGGAACGTCATTACGTCCTCGGTAATCATTGTGTTGACACTTTGACCAAACAAGAATTTCTTGGCGGTGTCGAACAGAAGAAATCGTATTATTCATTTGACCGAGCGGGGATTCATTTTGTTGTGCTCGATTCGTGTTTCCGCTCTGATGGAAAACCGTATCAACGCAAAAATTTCCAATGGACGGATGCCAATATCCCGCCGGCTGAATTGGAATGGCTTGCTGACGACTTGAAAGACAACGACAAACCGACAATCGTTTTTGCGCACCAACGGTTGGACGTGAGTAACAACCATGGCGTCCGTAATTGCCCCCAGGTCCGCGAAATTTTGGAAAAATCAGGGAACGTTAAAGCCGTCTTTCAGGGACACAGCCATCAGAATGATCTGAAAGAAATCGGCGGGATTCATTACTGCACGCTGGTGGCCATGGTGGAAGGTTCGGGCGAAGAAAATTCCGCCTACACGATGATGACGGTCGCTAAAAATGGCAGTATCGCGATCGATGGGTTTATCAAACAGAAAAGTTACAAGTGGCCATGAGGATGGTAGGTAGATGTTTGAAGTGCCTCACGATTTCGCTTTTGCGTCCATCTTGTAAGTACGCAGGTGCCCGTCGGAGTGAGCCACTGCGAGATGTAGCCCATCTGTAGCAAGATCAAGATCACGGCCATCACGAGCCAATTTCAGTGAACTGAATTCTTCCGCACCGTCGGGCTTCCAGAACATCAAGTATCCGCCTCGTCCACCGATTGCCGCGATGTGGAGACCGCTCGGATGTATCTTAACTCCCCAAGCGACACCTTGAACTATTTTCGCCGTGAGATGTTCGATCTGTTGTTTCCCGGCTTCCCAATCGAAGACCACGACTGACGGATTACCGATTCCCGCAAAGGCATTCGAGACATTGGTGATTCCGCTCACGGCAATATGCTTGCCGTCATGGCTGAATGTCATACTGCGAAAACCTCCGATGATTGCTTTGAAAGTTTTGTCGTACTTTTGGAGAGACTCGGCTTTCCAGGATCGTGCCTGTTTCCCCGAGGCAACTTCCCAATCGATCAACTGACACGTTAAGTCGCCCGTGGCAAGATGTGTTCCGTCGGGATGAAACGCGACGTTATAGATGTGCGATTCATGACCTTTCATTTCACGAACGAGAGTTCCGTCTGTGAAATTCCACAAGCGGACTACCATATCGTTCCCAACAGTCGCGACTAGCGAATCATCGGGACTGATGGCAACGGCACGCACCCAGCCGTGATGCGCATCGATAACACGAATCGGTTTCGGGCTATCACCATCGGTTGGCCACCAAATCAACCGTCCATCAAACCCAGCGGTAATGAGTGTTTTTCCGGTCGAATCAAATGCCATCCCCCGCACCCAGGTTTTCTCGGGGAAGACGTATTCGACTTTGGCTTTGGTTGCGAGATCGTATCGCCAGACGCTGTAATCCTGGGCACCAATAAACACGGTGTTCGGTGAACCGGGTTGATATCGGCAGGAAATCAGCGGGCTTTTGTGATCGAGATCGTGGACGAGGTGGGTTTTTGTGGCGTCCATGGCGGGTCTCCTGTTCGGAGGTGGTGAGTGTTCATCATGACTCAGAGACGCATTGGAAACAACAAAGAATTTAGAAGACCCGTTGGATCACTCTGCGGGCGGTTTTTCGACCGTTTTGTCGGCAGGTTTTTTGATCACCGTCAACCAGATGAGATCCGATTTTCCCGCGGCTTGGTTAACTGCGGGTGTCGCGGAAGTTGTAACGGGCGCATCCCCTTTCGAGGTGGAGACGATACGAATCGGTCCCGAAAATGATTCCACTTCGCCTCGTTCCAACTTCAGAGTCACTTTTTTAGCAGAATCCCCTTTCGGTTCCGAAACAACGACGGCTGATGTCACACCTTCTGGCAACCCTTCGATTGTCACGTCGATCGCGTCGTTAAAACCTTTGTCACGATTCACGATGACCGGGATTTCTAACGGCTTGTCATCTGCTTTCAGTTCGTAATGATCTTGAGCGACTCCAAGCGAATAGCTAGCGGCTTCAGGTGGTTTGATCGACAGACGATAGTAATGACGCTCGCTGCCATGTTCAAATCGGTCGCGGATTGCCACGATCAAAGGGCCATCGACTTTTGGTGTGTAAGTCACTTCGCTGTCGTATTTATCGCGTGCCAGATCGTCAACTTCCGTCAATTGTTTGCCGTCCAAGTCTGTCAGTCTCAGGACGGAATCGAGTTGGGAACCGATGGACCGGGCATCAGCGTGAAGAACCATCGCGACTCCCTTTTTCCCTTCGATACGAAAAGCATCAATTTCACCCGTTGCAAGAATCTGACCACTGATCATGACCGGAATGTGATCGATCAATGTTTCCGATTTCGGTTCGATCATCACGGGATGTGCGACCACTTCCAGCGGAACGTCATTGGCGGATTGATCGACTAAGTATGGCGTCGAACCTATTTCCGTGAGTGCGGGAATCTTGATCGGTGTACCGGGGAGATTCCAACCGACGGCTTGTGCGGTTGTGTCGACACCCGCTGTTACGGCCAAAGGTTGCAGATGATCGACAAACGGCCCGGTCGTGATGGTGATACGATAGATCCAATCCGCACCCCCTGAAAAACGGATGGTACTGTTTGGGGTCGCAGGAAATCCGAATGTTCGCAGATAATAAGTCCCCGATTCGGGAACTTCGTAGGCAATCAGCGGATCGTTACCGCGATCATCATCGTTCTGTGTGATCACGAAACCGTCCGCAGAAACAACTTGCATCACGGCATCCATAGGAGAACCGAGCAGACGATTTGCGGTCATCTCGGCGACCAGTGTTTGTCCCTTTTGCAGCGAAAGAGCATAGGTATCAACGTCGCCGCTCTTATTGAGAGCACCGTTGAGAGTCACCGGCAGCGATTCGATTTTCTGTGCGGTGGAAAGTTGTTCGTTTTGTTCCGTTTCAGGGATCTCGGGAATCACGCCGATTACAAAAGGCCGTAAAGACGAGGCTCCTTTCGCGTTAGTGATTCGCAAGAGTGCCATGCCGGGAGTTGCCGATGCCGGGATGGTGAGCGAAAAGGTCTTGTCGGGTTTCTCGGGAAACGTGGCCGTCAGTTCGGGACGATTACTCCAAAAGGAAAGAGGAGGAGTTCCCAGTTTTCCTTGGACGGTCACTTCGACAGTTTCTCCGCGCTGACCACCCGCAGGAGATAACGCCGTGATGGCTGGTGCTTCCGCCGAGAGGATGCCTGGAAGAAGCCCGAAGCATATGGTGACGATCTGTAGCGTGCCACGCACTCTCATGACATCAACTCGGGAATCAGGGTTTTATCACTCACGAGATGTGTGGGTCGCCCCTGTTGTGTGTAATACATTTGATCCGGGTTGATGCCCATCTTTGTGTAGAGAGTGGAGGCGAAGTTTTCGGGAGAGAGCACACGATCAACGGCCGAGTACCCTTTACGGTCGGTGGCACCGAGTGTCAAACCGCCCGGCGTTCCTGCTCCTGCCATCAAAACCGACATTGCGTTCGACCAGTGATCGCGACCGGCATCTTTGTTGATTTTGGGAGTTCGTCCAAATTCGCCCAGCAACAAAACGAGTGTTTCGTCGAGCATGCCACGCTCTTCCAGGTCTTCAATCAAGGTGGCGACCGTGTTGTCGATGGAAGGCATCCGTTTGTTGAACGCATCGAACAAGCCGCGATGATGGTCCCAGCCACCTTCATTCAAAGTGACGAACGGAACACCGGCTTCGACCAGGCGGCGTGCGAGCAAGGCTCGTTGGCCAAATGGGCTGCGACCGTATCGAGTGCGAAGTTCGCCCGATTCGCTGTGAATGTCGAAGGCTTTCTGCGCTTCGGTCGAAGCCATCAAATCAAAACTCTGTTCGTAATATTGATCCATTGCGAGTGTCGGATCGGCAGCCGCTTTGTCTTGAATCCGCAGGAGATTGTCGACTCCTTCGCGAAGTGACTTTCGGCGGGCAAAGCGCCCATCCGTCAATTCTTTCGGCAAGGCAACATCCCGCACGCGAAAGCTATCTCTGTTGGGGTCATCGGGGACCACAAACGGTGCGTATTGAGCGCCGTGAAAATTCGGTCCCCCCGAGCGGGTCATGGAAGGAATCGAAAAGTAAGGAGGCATCCCTTTAATGGGACCACGTTCGTAAGCGACCGTTGAACCAAAGCTGGGATGAAAACTGACGAACGCACCGCAGCCGACCGGAATTCGCGGTGGAGCACCCGTCATCATATAGTGATTGCCGGCTCCATGATTCCCCTGATTGTGGCGAATCGACCGGATGATGGCGAACTTGTCCGAGATGGACGCGAGCCGTTCACAATGCTGAGAGTATCGGACTCCCGGGACTTGCGTCGGGATCGTATGAAACTCACCACGCACTTCAGAAGGTGCGTCGGGTTTTGGGTCGAAGGTTTCGTAATGCGTCGGTCCACCATCGAGCCAGATCAAAATACAGCTCTTGGCTTTCACCGGGAAGCTTCCCGACGACTCGCCCGCCAGACCTTGCATGCGGAGAACATCGGCTAAGCCGAGCCCCAACGTGCCACCCAAGCCGAGCTTGAGAGCGTTTCGGCGCGAGACACCTTCGCAGTTTCGATTGTGATTGTTTGATAAGGTCATTTGTTTCTCCTCGGCCTCGTCACGAGAGCACTGGTTCTATGATAAGGTCCGAATCAATTCTTGAATACAAATTCGGGCGTGTTCAGGAGCGCCCATAAGAGATCTTCGACAGCCTGTCGTCGTTCGATCTCGTCATTCTCAAAGTATTTCACCGCATAGCCCAATTCCTGGGAACTGGGTCGGCGTGAGTAGCACAACAGGTACAATTCCTGAATCACTTCTGCATTTAATTTGTCGCTGGCGGCGAGTTCGGCCGCTCGCGATTTATCGGAGGTGACTTTTGCGAACAGTCTTTCGCTGTTCATCAGGTGTAATGTCTGCACGACACTCGTGTCAGATGTTCGTTCGCAGGGTGGATCCTGATTCGGATCGGGACGGCCAAACGCATCCAAAAACAACGACTTCGTGCGATGAGTCCAGATTTCTTTGGCTGATGAACCGGCTGGCAGCGCATCAAACGATTCCGGTTGACCGGTGATCTGCACAATCGAATCGAGCAACACTTCGGCCCGTAATCGTTTGCGATAATGTCGTGAGTAATTGGTGTTGTCGATGCTGTTGGTTTCGTTTGGCAACGAACTCATGCCGTACACATACGAGTTGGCGATGCGTCGGATCAGATGTTTGTTGTCAAATCCGCTTTTAATAAAGTCTTGTGCCAACTCATCGAGCAGCGGCCCATTAGTGGGCGGGTTGGTCGCTCGCAAATCATCGACCGGTTCGACGATGCCGCGTCCCATCAGATCGGCCCAAACTCGATTCACCTGCACCTTGGCAAACGATGCATTTTCGGGAGAGGTCATCCAAGTGGCGAGAGACTTCCGAGGATCCGAACCCTCGGCGATTTCAGGAGCTTCTCCGTACAGAGGTCGCGGCTTCATTACTTCACTTGTGAGAGGATGTTTGACGTCCCCCTTGGTGGCGACGAACACAAATTCTTCCGACCCAGAAATCGGCGTCGAAAGGCCTGTGCCTTTACGAGCCACTTTTGCGAAGTATGCCGCGAAACTATAGAAGTCGTCCTGCCCCCAAACTTCAAACGGGTGATGATGACACTTGGCACAATCGAGTCGAATACCGAGGAATAGTTGACTGCTAATAGTCGTCAATTCGTCAGGACTACGACGGTCACGGAATAAAGTCACCGCACCATTGCGGAAGGTACTTCCTTGCGCGGTGATCAATCCGCGTACAAACTCGTCGTGCGGCAGGTTCTTGCGAAACGCGTCGCGAATCCAAGCGTCATAGTTGAGAGTCGCCTTGATGCCAACGCGATACGGGTTGGGACGTAAGAGGTCGGCCCATTTGTTCGCCCAATGCTCGGCATACTCGGGTCGCGACAATAGATCATCGATCAGTTGTTGTCGTTTCTCGGGAGTCTTCTCGGCGAGGAATTGTTCGGTTTCTTCCACCGTCGGTACGCGACCGATGATGTCGATATAAACACGACGCAGAAAGATCGTGTCTATTGCGGGATCGGAGGGCTTCAATTGCAGACGCTGAAGTTTGTTCCAAACGTGGCCATCGATAAAATTGTTTTGGGGTAACGCTCTATAAACATCGGCAGGGATTTTATCAGGGCGAGGAACCGCCACGTTGCAAACATCGATCTGGCCCATGTACCGCGCCATGATGGCGGCTTCGCCCACGATGTTACCGACCGTGATATGTCCCTGTTCGTCAACCTGCGCGATGCCGCTCTCGTTGGATTGATAGTCGGACATTTCAGTGACATTGCGCGTGGACCCGTCCGCGTAATGTGCGATGACTGAGAGTTGCAGATTCGCGTCGTAAGTCAGCACCTGATCGGTCGGTGTGATCGTGATTTTCTGGAGCTTGGGAGTCCCTTCAATTCGTCGAGGCATTCCCGTTTCGACCCAACGGGCCAAAATTTTATAGCCTTCAGAATCAATCGGCAAACGAAGCCCCCCACCATGCGGAGACTTACCCGATGGCTTGGTCAACAACAACGATTTTTCGGGAGCAAACGGAAAGACACGCCGACCTCGGGACTCTGTGACGAGTGCTTCGTAGTCAAAATTCGGATCGAATCCGAGTAGAGACAACTGAAATCCGTTTTGTCCGCGGGCTTTCCCGTGACACGCGCCGGCGTTGCAGCCGAACTTCGTCAGCACCGGCATGACATCGTTTTCGAAATCGATGGATGCCGGAACTTCTTCCGAATAAACAACTTGCGCAGAGACAAGCAGCAGACAGCATGTGATCAACGTGCGGATCATTGCGGTATTCAGGTGGGTTGAAATCGAGGAAAACGCGGCGGGCACTTATCAATATACGCTGATTTAAGAGATTATCCAACGAGAAAATGCTACCGAGTGATTATTTCTTTTGCACAACCACCAGCCAATCCTGTTTCGCATCTGCCGGGGAATTGCCGAGATTCACTTTGTTACCTGCTTTGGTTTCTTTCACGTTCGATGTTTGCAAGTGGCCGCCGGTTCGTGGATTAAACCATGCGACCGAGAATTGTCCCTCGGCGTCTGACAAATCGAGGTCCGTTATTTCCCCCTCGGGAAGATAGACGACATACACTGCATTTGATTTCGCAAAGCAGTACCGCGAATTGTCTTGCTTGGTATTGCCGACCAGATCGTCCCGGTCCTCCATCTCCCAGAACGGAATTTTGTGATCGTGGAAGAAGTTGACTGCGATGCGGCAGTAATCCCAACTTCGATCGCGACTGCGCCAGTCTTCGCAAACCAAATCGTTTTCGACAAATTTATAGCCGAAATAATATTCACACCCCGCGCCCCCTGCCAGCAACGTCTCCCACAATGTTTGATGACGGACGGCGTGCTCGTTGTAGATCATCTTGCCATCCTTGTCCTTCCCATCGAACCCGCGATAACCCAAGTCGGGACATTGCCCGTGAGCGGCAGAACCCGATTCGTCGAAGGCCACGATCCACGGCTTGCCCGCCTTCGTCGAGGCGTTCACCCATTTCAAAGTTTGTCCGTGAGTGTCTTTGATGTTGCTGTTTTGGAGTGACACTCCGGTCAATTTCGATTTGTCTCCCAGCAATGGACGATAAATTTTGTCCTGTTGGTCGGGATATGTGTAGATAACAATGTTGTGATCGTAGGCATCAAGTTCGGCGATGTAATTGATCATTGCTTGTTGCTGCTGCGTCGTCTGAGTGTTCTCTTCGCCGAGATTCCAGTTCAATGCGAGGTTATGACCGAAGCGGGCGATTAACTCTCGACAATACAATTTACGTTGAACTCCCAGATTGCCTCCATCGAGGCTTTCGGGAACGTACTTCGATTTGTTTTTATTGTGATCGTCGTTCTCGGTCTCCTGCATTTTGAAATGGAGGTACATGCCGAGTGTGGTGGCGTGATCAAAAACGATGCCCCATTGGTCAAGCTTGCTGCAATCGTAATGCAGTTTATCGTCTCGATGAATGAACGGCCACACGCTGTCGCCGTCGCCACCAGCGTTGTAAGTCAAAAACGAAAACGCATTACAACCTTTGCCGGAAAGATAATTGACGGCTCCAATTAAGCCTTTGCCTTTGCCGTCTTTCCATGTGGGGTCGCCGTTTTTCCAATCTTTCACATGGGGTTGCCAAGTTTTGAGAGGTGTTTTTTTCGCATTGCCGACAGTGGTGTCATCAAAGTCCGCGTAGGCCAGCAATGTTTCCGGTGCATCGGCGCCCACTTTGAGGAAGTATTCCTTCGACCCCGCAAAATGCAGGTATCGTTTGCCGACATACCGTAATTGACCATGAGCGCGTAAGTCGCGCCCCGATTTATCGCTGGGAGCGACCTTGAACGAACCTGTCTTACCGTGGTAATTTCGAACCGGGGTTGTCTTGGCGTGCGAGTCGACGGCGGCATAGTCTCCACTCAGAAAGACCGTTTCCCATGACCAGTCTCCCGGTTTGTTGGGAGCAAAATGAGCACGATACTTTATCCCCGATTTTGCGGAAGTATGACCGGCGTTTCCGTCTGCGGCGAAGTAACCGGGAACGCGAAAGGTTTCTCCTGCGCCATGTTTGAAGACGACTTCCATGCGATAATCGGTGAACGGGTTCGGTTTGTTATCCTGCTCGTGTGCGTATGGGCCGTCGAGTGTGAGGGTGATTTTATGCCAGGTTTTTAATTCACCAGACACTTCGACAGTACCGTATCCGTCTTCGCCGCGATCAGGATGCAAAACGGTTTTTCCGAGCGGAGTTGTTGGACTGGAGGATTGTTTTTTCGCATCCGTATCGAGATTCTTTTGAATCCAGTTTCGTAGCGTCGAACTTCCCTTGCCGTATCCGCCGGGGAGTGGCACGTAATCGCGCGTTTGAATCTGCGGCGGTTTGCCCCAATGCTTGGGGAATTCTTTCTTCTTTTGCTGAGCGGCAACGACCGGGAATGTTTTCGGCATTGTCCCCGCATGCAAAACGCTCTTTGGCTCCGTGTTGTTCGGTCGTTTGAATTCACGATCAGTGGTCATCAACCATTTGTCGAATTCAAAGCCGTCTTCCCGCATCGAGAAATGGATCACATGCTCTCCCGGCGATTTGATATCGAGATAAATTTTATTCGGCTCGCCACAATGTTCTTTGTCCGTGCGTTGTTTGCTCTCCCAGTGCCAACTTTGTTTTCCCGTACACCATTGCAGTCGTTGACCACTTTCGGGTCACGTTCCGTCGAGCCCGACGTGTAGGCCGTTATCTTCTGATCCCGTGGAATATGCTCTTACCCAGACGTAATAACGACCGGTCTTCTCGAAATGAACGTTATAAGAGAGCACCGCCATCTTCCCCGGTTCGGGGGAGAAGTTCACTCCGCGCTGGAGTTTGTCGTCGTGCGTTCTGCGTGTGTCGGGGAGGATTTCCAGATAGGCTCCACCACTCGCACCGGCCACATGAGCGGCATATCCATCCGGTTTGATGTCAGAAGTCTGCCGAGAAGTTGTCAGATGAAACGCACGTTTTTCGGAGTTGGTCTGTTGGAAGAAGTGTTCGGCTTCAACTGCCACCAATCCATCTTTTTCGGCAAAGATAACACCTTTATCGGCAATCGGTTTGGTTCCATCGGCACCGATGACCAAAGTTGTTTGGCAGAAGAGAAGTAGCGTGATTGACCAATAAAATGAGCGCACTTGCATAGACATGTTAACTTCTCGAATGTGGTGGAAATGAAATGAAAACTCACAGACAATCTGACGCATTAGTCTCACGTGCATACGTTCAAAATGCCCGATTCAACTACTGAATTTCGATGTGGTTATTTTTGGTTCTTGCGAGCATCGGGTACGTTCTGTTTTGTCAGCCACTTGGCATGCTCATCCATGATCTTGCGGTATTTGGAGTTGCCTGCCAAGTTGTGCCATTCGCGCGGATCATTGCGGTGATCGTAAAGTTCCTCACTGCCGTCAGCATAGCGAATGTAACGGAAGTCTCGGCTGCGAACCGCGTGATTGTATTGCTGATAGGTGGTGATTGCCGGGTGTTCCCAATCGCTATTTGGGTCATCAAGTAACGGCAGCAGGCTGACTCCTTCCAACTCGGTTCGGGCGGGTAAGCCGCACAATTCCAATAAGGTTGGATAGATGCTCATGAGTTCGACCGGTTGAGCACAGCGTTGTGCCTGCTTTTGTCCCGGTTGAAAGATAATGAACGGCACACGCGTGGAACGCTCCCACAAGGATTGTTTCGCCCAGCGCTGTTTTTCTCCCAGATGAAATCCGTGATCGGAATAGAGAACGACAATCGTATTCTTGGAGTATTTACTATTGTCGAGAGCTTTCATCAGACGGCCCACCTGATCATCGGTAAAACTGGACGAAGCGAGGAATGCTTGGACAGCCGGTTTCCATTGGTTCTGCTCGACGAACCAGTCGTGAGCGGGGGGCGTGGGATTGTCGGTCAGTTCGGTTGCGGCGAGGGGAAGATCGTCACGGTCGTTGTCGAGCACCTTGGGGAGCATCACCTGATCGAGCGGACGTTCATCGAAAAATCGTTGCGGCGCGTACCACGGTACGTGTGGGCGATAGAGACCAACCGCTAGGAAGAACGGCTTGTCGTGATCTTTTTGAAGCTGTTCGATTCCCCACGAGGTGTCAACGAAGTCGCCGAATTGATCTTCGTCATACTTCTGCGCGCCATAGTCCCATAACCCACTGCGTGTCTTTCCGATGGTGACAAGCCGTTCGTCGATCTTCTGTCGTTGTCCCGGAATGGGACCAACCACTTCAAAGGATGGTTTATCGACGCGTGAGCCGTGATAGATTTTTCCGGTGGTGAGCGTCTGATAGTCATGTTGGCGAAAATATTGAGGCAGCGTGATGCGATCCTGATTACGTTTTGTGGTGCGGAACCACGGTTGATTGACATAAATTCCTGTCGTCGATGGCCGCAGACCCAGCATGAGGCTGGTACGTGAAGGATTGCAGATGGGAGCTTGACAATGTGCGTTGGTGAAAAGCGTCCCTCGCTTTGCGAGCGCATCGATGTGGGGCGTACTGGCTTGAGGATGCCCACCAAGACAACCAACCCAGTCGTTCAAATCGTCGATGGCGATCAACAGCACATTCGGTTTGTCGGCAGCGTTTAACAAAGTTGAAAAACTGCTAAGAAGAATGGTCAGTGTAAGACTTATCGCTGTATGTGGACGCATTCGTGAAGTTCCTTTTTTTGACCAATGGTTTTCGTGATTTTCCAACAAGTCGATGGAGCATCCGCTTCGCTAACATATGACTACCGAGACTCGGCAGTCGAACTTACCCATCGCAGGTTTCGAAAACGCGGGTCGGGGCCGATCCAGTTTTTGCCGATCATACGTGAGGCTCGGGCATCGCCACGTTTTGGTCTGAGCCGCTCTGTGGGGCTGAGGGTCAATCGCTTGGTGTTGTTCCAGTTGGGAAGTGGTTCCTCAGAAAAGTTTTTGAAATCTTTGGGCGACAGGTTAACCGTTTGCCACTTCTTCTGGCCCGTTAATTCAACGACGGCAGCATGATCGTCAATCAGGATGACAAGCTTGTTGGCTTCATCGGCAAAAATCTCTAATGAGAGACTGGCATTTGTGGGGGCTTGGTAAGTTGCGTCGTAGAGCTTATGGGTGGTTCGTGCCCATTCGTCTGGTCGATACGTGAACCATTCTTTTTCCCAGTCTCCGGCAAAGCTTTCAATCGTGGTCGAAGGTTTCAATGTTGCTTCCACATCCGCCTGCGCGAGTTCGTCGGCTTCAATCATTTTCAATAACGAAGAGACATTGAATGTGTTGGCCGTGTAAGTGCGATAGTAATAACCGGCTCCTGTCACCGGATCGTCGAGCGAGTAACGGACATTGGCGTACACCCAAAGTGGTTTGTCCGGGTTCGAGACGGGAAGCTTGGCTGTCCAACCCTCTTTGGAGGGCTTCATTTCCACATGGTGCCAAAATCGATGCATGGTGTTTTCATGCTCGGCTGGCTCATCTTGTGGTTTTCCGTGTTGAGTATAGAACGCATCGACCGAAACGATGGGGTGGGAAGAGTCGGCGTGAACAGTGAACGACGGAATGCCGTCAGTCGCGTTCAGTTTGAGAACAGATGTGGGAGTCTGGGGAAAAGTGAATGTTTTCTTCAGATGTTGATCGAACCACAACAATGTGGCGACTTCGTAGGGCGGCGTGTCCTGATGGTTGTGGTGGGCTGAGCACGTGACACGCCAGTCTTCACTTTGAATCTCTTCCACGGCTGAGGGTAAATCGCGAATGCGTCCATGAAAATCATTCGCCGGGCTGAGAAAAATTATGGGGACCGAGATTTCTTTGAGGCTGACATCGTCACCGATGGTCGATTGAAACAGAGAGCTTTGATTATCCCGGTCACTAATTCCTCCGCAGGAGGGAGCGGCGGCTTTGACGCGTGGATCGGGTGCCGTCATGACGGTCAGTTTTCCACCCATCGAATGGCCGTAGACACCCAACCGATCTGGATCCACTTCGGGTTGTTGTTCCAAGAATGTTAAACCGCGGCGTGCCGCGACCGCACAGAGAAACCATCCACTGTTGCGTGGTGATTCCACGGCATCCAATGTCCAACTGCCCGCCTTCGCGCTGGGGAACACATTGCCGGGGTTTCGACTCGGTGCGTGATAACCATCGACGGCTCCCCAATCTGTGGTGAGCTTGTAGTTGGGGTCGTCAGTTTTATTCTCCCAGAACAGTTTCACGATTTCCGGGCTTACTCCGTACTTAGGTGCAGAAATTCTTCCGGCCCACGCGATGGAAAGAGTGGCATAACCACGTTTGGCATTCAGCAAGCAGGCTTTGTAGTCGGCATACTGACCACCACCATGAATCTGTAGCAGACCGGGAAGTTTGCGACCTCCCTTGGGAAATCCATAGACGGCAGCCAACTGAGCTTTCTGACCTTTGAAAATACCGATGCGAAATCTCACCACTCGAAGGACCACTCCCTCTTCCTCCCACTCTTTCAGAATTTCTGTCTCTAATGGTTCTGTCTGCGGATCAAATCCTGACCACATTTCGGCGAAGTTCTGTGGTGCCCGACTATCTTTTAACGGAGGTAATGTTTCCTGTGCTTGCAACACGTTAAAGAACGTTAATTGCCACACGGCACCAATGAGGATCGCGAAACGCATGACAATTTCCATTTCAGTGATTCAGAATCAGATTCGAGAGTTGGATTTCAGGGAACTCTATCTACGATTTTATCGTACTGCGAATTCTCGCAACTTACAAAACAGGCCATTTCATGTTCGGAAGGACGTTGAATGGTCGACAGACTCCGAAATCAGAACTTGAGGTGCCGGGTGAAATCTGATTCAATACATGTGAGTTCTTTGATGTTTTAGTCGAGAAAGCTTTATCGATGCTGACTGTTTTTGGAAATTCGCGGGATTCCGTCACTCGCCGTTCGTTCGTGCAAGCCGGTCTATTAGGTGTCGGCGGTTTAACACTGTCAGACTATCTGGCGGTGCGTGCGGCCATGGCCGGCGAAGGCCCGGCTAGGAACAATCACGGCAAGAGCGTGATCTTATTCTGGATGAGCGGTGGTCCCGGTCACATGGAGACTTGGGATCCCAAGCCGGATGCCGTCGATCAATATCGGGGACCGTTCGGTGCGATTTCGACATCCGTGGCGGGAACACAATTTTGCGAGTTGTTGCCCGAGCAGGCGAAGATTGCCGACAAGGTCTCCATCGTCCGTTCGGTTTGTCATAAGTCGGGGGACCACACCAAAGGCAATCACTGGATGCTGACGGGTTATGAAGGACCGGCGTTCAATGCTCCCGATAATCGTGTGCAGAAACGTCCCGCGATGGGTTCCGTCATTTCACGTTTGTGCGGTAGCAATTCGCGCGGGATGCCCGCCTATGTTGGCGTTCCTCATCTGCGCGGCGGGACCGACAACCTGTTCCACTACGCCACTTATTTGGGAGGAGGACACGATCCGTTCGTCGTGAATTCCGATCCCAACGAATCCAACTACAAAGTCCAAAACCTTGCATTGCAGGGAGGTCTCACTCTTGATCGCCTGGAAAATCGGCGCGAGTTACTCTCGACGATTGACCTGCATCGTTCGACGGCTGAACAAAACGCCGTCGATATGAATTCGCATCAGCAGAACGCCTTCGAACTGCTGACAAGTTCCCGTGTTCGTGATGCCTTTGATATCTCGGAAGAAGATGACAAGCTTCGCGATGATTACGGTCGGCACACGTTCGGACAAAGTGCATTATTGGCTCGCAGATTGGTGGAGTCGGGAGTCTCGTTTGTGACGGTCAACTGCGAACCGTGGGATCATCACGGCACCGCCAATCGCTACAAAACCGAAGAAGGTGCCAACAAATTAATTCCACCGTTTGATATTGCGTTGGCTGCATTAGTTCGTGATCTCGAAGATCGGGGATTATCGGAACAGACGTTGGTCGTCGCGATGGGAGAATTCGGTCGCACACCGCGCATGAATTCTGCCGCAGGACGAGATCACTGGGGCCACACGTTCAGTGTCTTGTTTGCGGGTGGCGGCATGAAAATGGGTCAAACCATCGGCTCATCGACCCCTCGGGGAGAATATGTGGCCGACCTTCCGTTTGATCCGCAAGACATCACCGCGACCGTCTATCATCACATGGGACTCGATTCTCACCAGACATTAGAGAATCGTGCTGGTCGACCGATTCATTTAGCCGAACGCGGCACACCGATTGCTCAGTTGATCGGCGGCTAAGGTAATATCTTTAAGAGGCCGTCTTTTCCAAAGAGAGCTTCGCTTGGTGAATGGCCCACTTCAAATTGGCTTGGGTCCACAACAGCGGATTGACATCATTGGGAATCCATTCACCCTGTGCCAGATAGTATGATTCAGGACATCGAAATTCGGGCCAGTTACGATTGGGGCCAGTGATTTGAGCCACTGATCGATCAAGATGGGACATCTGGGCGGTTAAGTCATCATCAAATCCTGTCTGCAAATATCGTTGCCCGTAGATGACTGAAACGATGGGATCGAAAATGCACCACTGCGCTTCTTGCCCCTCATTGAGTAACGCATCCCGCTTGCCGATGTCGTCACTGAAATCGCTCGTTCGAGATTCTTCATCGAACTTGAGTTTATAGTCGGCGCACCAATATGAGTCTCCCAGATATCTGCGGATACCAATGTCTCCGGCCAAATGTTTCAGAGTTCCATCGACAATGGTTTTTGCTTGTGCAGCGGTGGGACTGAGAAGTCCCAAAGGAGCGATGAGAAATAACAACGCTGCATCGTGTTGACGTTGTTCTTGTTCGTTGTCCGACTTGCACTCCCAGGGAAGAGTTTTGGCGAGTGTTTGCATGCCGTGTGAAAGGAGTTCATCGCATTCGTGCAGCAGGGTTTCTCGCTCATCACTTGTGAGTCCCGGCAGTTCTTGAGGAACTTTGAGTAACATTTCCCATGCTTGTAATCCTCGCACGACCGTACCGACGCTACTCATCTCAATTTTCTTGAGCTCTTCCCAATGTCCGCTGTCTTTATCTTGCCAGTATTGAATCGTATGGAAATATTTGGGAAAGCGGGCGAGTAATTGCAGCTCCTCCGCACTCAATTTCAAATCGTGCTGCGTCACCATCAGGCTGGTCAGCCAAAGATAATAGCCGAGTGCGTCGTTCTGACCGTGTGCCCATTTCTCATCGCATTCCGAGAGGGAAGATCCCTCAAATCGAATGTGGGGCCGATTCATGTGGTCAGAAGGGTCGAGATCTCCAGAAATCATCTCGTCGAATTTTGGTTGTTGGGTGAGGAAGAATTTGGTCAGGCCGTGAATGACATTGGCGGCGGTTTCCGTTTCGCCCACCGCGAGAAAACCATGAGCGAGATGGATGTTATCCCGCACCCAGACATTGTGATAGCCGGTGTAAGCGTCGGCGTCGGCAGCAGGAAATATGCCCGTTTCCAACGGTCGAAAATTGAGCGTTCCCCGTTCATTCAGTAATTGGACAAGTTCATCGAGTGATTGCAGCGTCCAAGGTTGTTCGATAAATGGCTTCAATTCCGGGTGATGAATCACCAATGTCATAGGATCCCTCCGCAGATCTTCCTGAGAAACGCTTCGCCCGCTGAGTTTGTCAGCGATGCATTGTGACACACTCAATCGATAATTTCGATTCAAGGGGATCCCTCAATTGTGCCGATTTTGAGGATAGCTGATTCAATGACTTTTCTGCGGCGCGATATCAATCGCGAGGAGCCAACCATGTTGAGATTGCAAAAATTCGTTCTGATCACCACCATCATGGCCACAATCGCCCTCTCGGGAGTTTCATCTGCCGAAGCGCAATTCTTAGGTCGGCGAGGACCGTTTGATACCTGCAACACACCCAAACCGGTTTTGGCTCCGTTGCAAAGTGCGGCAATCGATCCGTGTTGTGCTCCGCCTGCGTGCGGCTGTGCAGAAACAACACTGGTGACCCGTCAGCAAGTCACGTATCGCAACGTCAACGAAACGCGTTACCGCCAAGAAACAGTGGCCCGGATGGTGCCGGTCACTGTCTACAAACAAGAGCAATACACACGCATGGTGCCTTACACGGTCACTCGTCAGGTTCCTGAAGTCAGAACGGTCTACCAACCACAAACAACATTCCGCACTCAATCCGCCTACGGCTATCGTCCGGTCACAACTGCCTATGCACCCGTGATGACGCAACCCGCTTTTCCCGTCCAGGCATTTGCATCTATCGCTCCTCAAACAGCGAGCAAGTTACCGCCCAATGCTGAAGTGATGGATCTGAGACAACTCAATGCGAACTCACCTTCCTATGACGATGTGTCGGCAGCTACGGTCGGCTCTGCAGCGCAACGACCGATTGGTCGTTCAGCAGCATCGGTGTTTCGTACGTTTCGATAACTGAGCGAGAGGTCATTTGTTCTCAGAGGGTGAATCAGCGGGATGATTTTTTCCCGGTTCCCACAGAATGTCGGCTTTGCCATCTTCGTTGAAATGCCGACCGAGAACGAATAACAGATCCGAGAGTCGATTGAGATACGAGGTGACTTGCGGATTGACGGGTTCGTTTTCTGCGAGACGAAGTACGTCGATTTCGACACGCCGGCAGACCGTTCGCGCGAGATGCATCCACGCCGACATGGGGGAGCCGCCCGGGAGAATGAAGCTGGTCAATGGTTCGAGCGGCTCGTTGGCTTCATCAATCCACTCTTCCAGTTTCAGGACTTGAGCCTCCGAAACACGCAAGGGTGTATGTTCGGCTGGCTCGTCACTTTCCGGGATGCACAAATCGGCAGAAAGATCGAAGAGATCGTTTTGGATATGTTGGACTCGTTCGCTCCAACGTCCTGCCAAACCACCGCTGATCAACAGGCCGAGAATGGCGTTCAGTTCGTCGGTTCCACCATAAGCGATGATCCGCGGGTGAGTTTTTGGAACTCGTTCTCCGCTCCCGAGTGAAGTTTGTCCCGAGTCGCCTTGGCGGGTGTAAATTTTATTGAGATAGACCATGGCTAATAATGATTTCGTGCGACGCAGAAGAGGATTTTAGAAAGATGCAAGATTGGCATCATAGGCGATGGTTGAGAAAAAAACAAAGTCATCGCTCGGGAGGAGAAGGCAAATCATTGACGAGGTTGTTGCCGTCACCCAGTTCACCGCCAACCCGCAAAATCACAGCATCGCCTTCTTGAAAAGATTCAATCTGGGAGGCTTGTTTGGAGTTTTCATCAGCAGGTTCAACGGGCCTTTCGGGAAGCTGACCATTGACGGCTTTTTGATAATCGTCGTGAGTTTTAAACGGTTCCAATTCAGGAGTGTTCTGGATCAGAGATCGGTCACGAAATCCATGCCGGGCCGCATTAGAGACCCAGCTAAGAGCCTCGTTCGTCCACAACGCAAGTTGTTTTTTGGATTGGTCGTCTTCAGGCGTTTCGGTTTTCTCGGTCGATTCCTCCGCGGGTTTCTCGTCTGGCAATTCGTCTTTGGGTGTTTGGTCTTTCTTCAACGGATCATCCGGATCGCGACCTTTGGTCAGATTGACGGCATCCGCGTAAAGAAGTCCCAATTGGTATTCGAACTCGGGTTCTTCCTGAAACTTGGAAATCCCTTCTTGAATCGCCTTCAAGGCTTCCGGGATGTTTCCTTTCCGAGCTTGAATTCGTAAGCGACCGGCCACTGCCTCTCCAGTGGAAGCATCGATTTTCAAGGCCGTCTGATAGGCTTCATCGGCTTCGTCAATTTTTTTGAGTTTGAGGAGGATGTCTCCTTTAACGGAATAGGCGCGTGCCAGTTTGCTGTCGATCTCAATGGCAATATGAATGTAATCCAAGGCTTCCTCCCATTTGCGTTGACGCATTCGATACATCGCTTGAGAGATATATTGATATCCGGGAAGACGTTGTTGATAGTACCTCAGTCCGTTTCGGGCTGCTTTCCGCATGTCGGGATTTTCAGAGTCCATCGCTGCTCGTAAGGTTTCGGCGGCTTCTTCCGATCCAATCTGTGCAATGGCGTTAGCGAGATTATCGAAATAAGATTTGGATTTGATCCGACTTAACCCTTCGATCAAAATCTGTTCGGCTTCTCGGCTATCATAATGAGAGAGATGATTGATGGCCGAGTAAACGAGTGAAGAGCTTTCGCTGGCCAGTGCTTCACGAGCGAATTCCAGAAACTTTGCCGATTGAAGATTTCCCAATGCCTCCAGAACCTGCCGTTTTTCGTGCTCCGAGATCTCTACATACAGTTCAGAAAATATCGGCTCGATACGTTCGTCGCCCAATGTCGCCAACAAGGGAATCAGCATCTGCCTCTCGCTTTGTTCTTTCTTGTTCTTGACCAATCGGTCGAGCAAGAAAGGGACAGCACGAGGATTTTTGTTTTGACGCAAATAGTTCTGCATCGAGGAGTCGAGTTCTCCTGCTTCCAGTCGAGTGAGCACAAGCTCTTCGATCAAAGGTTCTAATTCTGGAGTTCGTAGCTGAAGAACAATTTTGAATGCCGCCTCGCGGAGACCATCATCGGTATCATCCAGACTGCTTCGTAAGAGTTGATGTAATTCGGGATGCCCGACCGCGTTGAGCGCTTCCAGAGACTCGACTCGAATTTTCGACTTTTGGTCGATCACATTATCATAATACAAATCTGAAAAAGCCGGGGAGGGATTCTCGGCAATCACTTTCAATAACTGTAATCGTTTCTCCCCTTTGGCGGTTTTCAAGAGCTCGCGCAACGCCGTGCGTCCCGTCTCAAATCGAGATTGTGTGAGACACGCGATTGCCAGTGATGTGATTTCTTCTGAAGAACTCTCGGCCAGTTCCAGCAGTCGATTGACGGCGGCAGGGTCACCGAATTGTCGTAATGCATGTACGGCTGCAAACTGTAAATTTTTGTCTTCTTTTTGTTGAGAGAGTTCGAGAATAATGGGGAGTTCTCGCGGAGAGAGTAACGCCGCACCTGCCGTAAGTGCTACCGGCTTGACTAATGGATGTCCCGATTGAATCTGTCGCAATAACTCCTCTTTGGGGAGGGAGGTCAACAAGCTCCATAACGCCGCGGTCACTGCTTCGATGGGTTCTTTATGAGTGACTTTATGTTGATTGGATGAAGAATAGTTATGGCCGGGAGTGTGAACGAGATGCACTTCTCGAAGGCTCTTGGAGAGAATGGGATACCGTTGATCGGGGCGATTATTATTGTTGTCCTGTCCGAGCGTATTTGCGTACTGATACAACAAGTTCATCACGCCGGAATCAATTTGTTCGACGGATTGATCCCATTGGATCACCGCTCGAAATACTTTTTGATCCTGCAAACTATCGAGAATATCGGCGATGAGCGACAATCCCAGGATGTTGAGACGCCCGCCGACATGGATCATCGCCAAAGCACCGTTCGGGCCGATTCGTTCTTTGCGCAAACGGAGTTGACCGATGATATGCTCGTGCAAAGAGATCGCCACAGGCTTGCCATCGACTTCAATCGACAACACGCTTTCGGGAAACGAAGAACCTGCCGTGAGTTCGTCGAAATAGAACCACATGGAACCGGTCTCACCCGGTTTGACGGTGACGTTGTCAGGTCGGTCGAGATTTCCGAAACTCAACGACCGGCTATTTTCAATTTGAAATGAGTGTCCACGAATCTTTTCTGGAACCGTCGATTGCGGAACGGCAGCCTCATCCTCCAATTTGATTTGCACACCTTTGCGGGTCATGGTGGCGGTTTTTTTGGTGTTATTGATCAGGTTGATCTGACCGAGAAGATAGCGATGCCCGTTGTTGCTGCCTTCGTAGACGATGCCGTAATCAGAATTACGAACGAGAAGCAGAACTCGATCTGCCTGTGGTTCTGGCTTGAAAGGCTTTCCTGAAAATTCGACCGCGTGTTGACGAACGAGATTATGTTCTTTCAGAAACCACGACAGTCGCTTTTCTGGTTCTTCGGGAATTTTATCAGCGTGAGTTTCGTGAGCGTGATCATGCGACTCACCTGCGGTCGTTGTCGCGGGGCCGGCGGTGTTTTGAGCAGAGGCCAATGAACCGCTGAAAACCCAGACCACAGCCAGACTCAGAGCCGTCACGAATTTCAAAACTGAATTTCGAAAATTGTCGAAGAGCACGGCAGAATCTCCCCCGGAGAACAAAGCCTCGGATTCAGCAGGGTCCGTCCTGACCGTTCACGTTGGCGAGTTTCTTCAGGATGCCAAAGATGAGCCTGTAATACCAGTGCAATCGGCGTAAACCGCAGTCTTTACGCAACAATCGGTTCCAGTGCGATTGTCACATTCAAACTTTGGGTTTTTCCGGGGGGTAAGACCTGCCATCCGGTGTCGACCTCGGTCAAATTCACAGCATCAGTCATGCAGGTGTACGGTTCCAAGCACACCGCATCGCGACCGGGAGGCGTAAAAATGATCATTTGTGTGAATTCCGAACTGAATGATTGGGCAATCTGGTATCCGACTGCTTCATCCATAATCTCACATCGCCCCGCTCCGTCCATAAGTCGAAACGCGGCATCGAGTGCGACTTCACCCATGCGAATGCCCTCTGGCAGGTCATTAAGAGAACCCGAAAGAGGGTCGGTTTGACCGGTTGGCAGACATTCTTCGAGATTCCACTGTGAATCAACCGGCGCCTGAAACAGGCAATCAGTGACTTGGCTTTTCGTACTCAAGGGGAGTCGAAAATAGGCGTGTGTGCCGAATCCCCAAGGAAGTGGTACTGAGTCGGGGTTCTCGATCTCGACATCCAACGACAGTGAGGCGTCGTTCAAAGTATAGGTGCAACGAATAATAAAGTCGGCAGGCCAGAAGTCTCGCCTTGCGGGGGCATCCACCGAGAGTTGAAATTCAGCCGTGACGCCGTGTCCACTTTGTTTCGTGATTCGCCAGGGACGATCAAGGCAGAATCCGTGAATGGCGTTTGTCTTGTTGAAGGAAACCTGATCGAGCGGGAGCTGATAGGTTTGCCCCTCCCATTCAAAATGATCGCCGCGTATTCGATTCGGAAAAGGGAACAATAAAGGGATACCGTGACCACTGGGGCGAGAATCGGCTTGCGGAAAACTTTCTTCGGAATCGATCAGAGAAAAGAATTTTCCGTCTTGATGAACGGTGAAATCAAAGCAGTTGAAACCGAGAGTCGGTGTAATCTTCGCGGTCGTCAAAGAATCGGGCCGCGAAAGTTCAATAACATCCGGCATAGCTCACCCCGCTTAGAATCAATCCGCAGAAGAAGATGTCATGAGCAGAATTTATTGAGCTTGCAAATTTTCCTGATACAGCTTCTGAATCGTATCCGCATTAACAGTCACTTCGCGCGTGAAGCCGGTATGGGCTCGTTCATAATTGACTTTGTCAGCCAGATGAGCTGCTGCATGAATTGCCTGAGCGACAGTTTCACGATCTTCCTCAGACAAATCAGAGACGCTGTCATCCCAGAAGGTCTTTGTTTCCACGACAAGTGATTCCAGCCGGGGATCGTACTTGTTGTAGGCAGCCATGGCGTTGTCTCACTGAGTGAAGTTGAAGTGTGTGAATTCGAACTGTGAATGATGCTTTTGCGCATAATACCGAAGTTGATTTTAGTATATCCCTTGGTTGCCGAAAAGATAGTCAATCCATTGGCCTAAGTGGCGCTGATGAACGACAAAAGGAACGCGAGCCGTTAGCCGGAACATCTTTTCAGGATCCAGCTTACAACGAGTCTGAAGATGGCGCGGCAAGGTGCCTGAAGATCTCGCACGGAGATCGGGCAACTCGCGCATTTGGTGAGCAATCGAGTACCGCGGTCAGGAATTTCATGGTTTTTTTCGTCCTGAAAACCACTATTTTCTTAGGACTTTAGAGGAATTCCTGATCTGAGGGTTTCGTCTCAGGCACGCCAATTGCTTTTCTTGCAGGAGTGCCATACCCACGGAGGTACGAGGCAAGACCAAACAATCAGTCACAGACGACCCGGCGTCTTCCTGAAGGAAGACTCGCGATGGAGATAGCAAGCCGGGGATCAAAACACGTCCAGATTTTCTGCGCAGAACGTACGCGCAGATCACAAACCTGGAAAACGATTCACCGTGAGAAACAGAAAAGGGACAAACATGAATTTGCACAGAGTGCTCCTGGCATTCCTCGTCGGAGCGGTCCTCATCGGCGGACCAGCGACAACATTATCTGTCTGGGCGCAAGCAGACACGCCCGAGGCGAGCGCTGAAGAAACACTATTGGAAGAAACTGTCGAAGAAGAAGTCGTAGTGGAAGAAGGCGAAGAGGTTGTTGTTGAGGAAGAAACGCCTTACTTCAAGAGAGAAGAAATCGCCTATAGCATGAACACGATTATCATGTTCTTGTGTGCGGTTCTGGTGCTCTTCATGCAGGCTGGTTTCGCAATGGTGGAAGTTGGTTTCAACTCCTCTAAAAATGCTGTCAACATTATCTCCAAAAACATTATGGACCTCTCGGTCGGTGCCATCCTGTATCTGTTCGTCGGATTCGGAATCATGTATCCGGGAGTCGAAGGAGCTTGGTTCCATTGGCCCGGCTTTGGACCTTTTGACCGTAATATGGCAAATCCAGAGATTGATCTGTCTTATGTGAGTGCTTCCTCAGACTTCCTCTTCCAAGTGGCATTTGCTGCAACTGCTGCCACCATCGTATCGGGTGCCGTTGCTGGACGTATGAAGTTTACCGGTTACTTGGTTTATAGTGCGATTTTGACCGGACTCATCTACCCCATCTCGGGTATGTGGAAATGGGGCGGTGGTGCCTTGGCTGAAATGGGATTTGCTGACTTTGCTGGTTCTGTTGTAGTTCACGCTGTGGGTGGATTCGCCGGTTTGGCGGGTGCCATGCTGCTTGGTCCCCGTATTGGTCGCTATTCAGAAGACGGAAAATCGCAACCGATTCTCGGTCACAACATCCCTCTGGCCGCCTTGGGTGTGTTGATCCTCTGGGTCGGTTGGTATGGATTTAATCCGGGTTCTCAGTTGGCTTACACATCGAATGCGAACGCAGAAGTCACAAGCTATATAGCCGTGACCACAACACTCTCGGCTGCGGCTGGTTGCGTGGTTGCCATGTTCCTGTCTTGGGGAATGTTTGGTAAGCCTGATTTGTCAATGGCTCTAAACGGTGCTTTGGCTGGACTCGTCGGTATCACTGCGAACTGTGACCAAGTCACCATGGAATCGGCACTTATCATTGGAGCTGTTTCCGGTGTACTTGTTGTCTTGGCGATCCTCGCCTTGGACAAGTTGAAAATCGACGATCCGGTCGGTGCTTTCCCGGTCCACGGAGTGTGTGGGGTGTGGGGTGGTATTGCGACAGGTATCTTTGGATTGACGATGCCTGAGATCACTCTCGCTGATGAAACTATTAAAGTTTTGACACGCTCTGAATACATCATGGTGCAGCTCAAATCGACGGCCATCATCTGTGTCTGGGCATTTGTCACGATGTTCATCTTGTTCTCGATCCTCAAAGCGGTCGGATTACTCCGAGTGTCTGCGGAAGATGAGATCAAAGGACTTGATATTGTCGAGCACGGAATGCCGGCATATAACAACTGATCTCAATCAGCTTGTTAATCAACTCGAAAAGGAGTCGCCAAGATGGCGGCTCCTTTTTTGATGCGCATTTCGAGAGGTGGGCAAAAATTCAAATTGAGTCAAATGAGTGATTGCTGCTAGAATCCCGTTGGTCTTAACTAGACGGGCACTCAATGACGACAATATCCCACTCCCCTTTTTCCACTTCGACGGGTTTGCTGCGCCAGATGGGGCAGTTCGATCCACGGGCTTGGGAGCGGTTTACGAAGATCTATGGAGGTCTCGTCTATTGCTGGGGGCGTCAATTTGGTCTGTCACCGGAAGATGCGTCTGATCTGGTCCAGGAAGTCTTTCAGTCTGTCCTGAAGGCCATTGATCGTTACGAGCATCAAAGCTTTCGTGGCTGGTTATGGACGATCACTCAAAATTGCGTACGAGATCGTGAGGGAAAACCCTCGGTCGATCGGACTCCCCGTGGTGGCAGCGATTTTCAGTCCTTTCTGCAGAGCATCCCCGAGCCTGAAGATCTCCATCACCCACTGACTCGACAAAGCCAGGCGTTCCTCTTACGGCAAGCACTCGAACAGATTCGATGCGATTTTGAAGAACATACTTGGCAAGCGTTTTGGCGTCTCGCCGTCGATCATCATCCCGTTGCAGAAATTGCCTCAGATCTGAAGTTGACCGAAGTCGGTGTTCGGCAGGCAAAATTTCGTGTTTTACGTCGGCTCAAGGAAGAGCTCGGACGAATTTAGAAAATCATAAACTCATTCTATCGCTGACTTTATCTCCCTTCTTTTGTCAGTAAATACTTTTTCGAGTAACGGACTTCCATTCTTAGTACCCGGAGGCTTCGTGGGAACAATGTATTCCCTCGGAAGTCGCCGGGAGTACTCCGCTCCCAAATTTGGAATATCCCATGACCGATTACATCGACAAATTACTGGCTGACTACGAAGAACAGCACGGTACTGCCACCAACGCAGATGATCCGTCGACCGTTTCGTTGCATAACTTGATTGATGAACTTGATGGCTACATGGGTTTGCTTCAAGTGCCTCTGCCTGAAAGCGAATGGAGTTATCTTCAGGAAGGTGAGTGTGAGCAGGCGATTGCCGCCGCTTCTCATCTTCTCGAACGGTCCGTCGACGAGGCGGGTTACGTCTCCCGCGATGACCAGAATCGCGTGGGGAGTTCGATTGGTAATTATCGGTTGGTGGCCCATTTGGGTTCCGGCGGCATGGGGGCCGTCTATCGGGCGATCAATCTTTCCCTCAACAAAGAGGTCGCCCTTAAAACTCTCCCCGCCCACCGGATGAAGAATCCCAAAGCGGTCTCTCGCTTCCAGCGAGAAATGCGTGCCATTGGGAAGTTGGATCATCCCAATATTGTTCGCGCGTTGGATGCCGGGGAAGCGGACGGGCAACCCTTTTTGGTCATGGAGTTGATGGAAGGTGTGAATCTTTCGTCGCTCATTCGTCAATCGGGAACATTATCCATTCCCGATGCCTGCGAAGTGATCAGGCAAGCCGCAATTGGCCTCCAGTATATTCATGATCAAGGTCTCGTTCATCGAGATGCCCCCAAGCAGAGGACTTCTTTCATCGTGCGGGTGTAGATGCGGCCGTTACTATAAACGGGTTGGGTGAGGCTCCAGGTTTTCCCGGCCTCTCCGAGATCATTGATGGAAAGCAAGGCGGCTTCATTGAAATCCTCTGCGTGGATGTCGATGACATAGGTCGTGCCGAGCATTGTGGTCACGTACAACTTGTCGCCGACACAAATGGGTGTCGCTGCGGAAACGTGTCCCCAACCGGTTCCCTTGGATCGTTTATCGACGATGCCGACATCGACACCGCGTGAGTTTTGCGTGTCATTGACAATGGCTTTGTCCCACAAAAGTTGATCTGGTTGATTGTGTTCCCGGACCACTTGCAAAGGGACTTCGAGATACTCGACGCGGCCTGTTTTCACATGGATACGACCGAGATAATGTGATTCATGCGTCATGAAGTAATGGTGATCGCCGACAAGTAAATTGGCCATGTTGGTTGTCGGCGTGTCGTTGGGTCTGCGGTTGATTTTCAGTTCGGCATTTTCATGACTCTGCCAACGATTTTGTGACCGATTAAAATCATACCGGGTGATGTTCTGGTCCAGAGGTTGATTGGCGATGAGCTTTCCGGTGTTGGTATCGACCACGAGATGATTGGGACCCTCAAACCAACAACAGACTTTTTCGTTCCAGGTGGCCGTGTAGTGGGAACTTCCCTTCGAGATTTCATAAGTCCACAGTGTTTTGCCGGGCGTTTTTTCGGAAAGGCTCGTCAGGCCAAAGCCGTACGGCTTCTCGGGGGGAGCATGTCCGCCCCCTCGACCGTGCAAGATGGCGAGCTCTCCATTGGCCAGATGACCGATAGAGGGAGTGTTATGCACTGCGGTCCCCGCTTCGGCCACCCACTTTAGTTTGCCCGTCAACTTGTCGTAAGCATGCAAGTACATCCAATACTGTTTGGGATCAACTCCAGGAGGAAGCGGCTTGTGCATTCCGACATCGGCTCCCTGTTTGTTGAGCACTTCGACAAACAACAAGGTGTCGCCATACAAAATTGGTTCAAACTGACGTGAGTGATGACGGGTACGCGGTTGCCAGGCGCGTGTCCATATTTTCTGGCCGCTGTGATCCCAGCAACCCATAAACCCACTGGCATTAAAGAACCAGACATGCGTGTCATCCGTCACGGGGGAAGGAGAGGTGGAATCGCTGAAAATCCCGGCATACTTCAGTGGTCGCACACCGGGCAATTCAACCTGCCACAAGATATCGCCGTTGTTTGCATCGAGACAGAAACCAATCGCATCGGAGCCCATCGGAGTTTTGGTCGAATCTTCTGGCCAAGGCGTGTTGGTCGTCGTAAAGAGCTTATCGTTCCAGACAACAGTGCAGCTTTGCCCGCTTTCGGGAAGCGGAGTTCTCCAGAGGACATTCTGATTTCTCGCGACGCTCCATTGAGTTGGTGAGTCACCTGCTACCTGATAATTTCCGTGGGGACCAGCCGCTTGATACCAATGGGGCGTTTCGGCGAAAACCTGGCGACCTATCATGACTCCGAGTAAGCAGGTAAGAAGAAATCGCATTTGAGTCCGTCCTCATTACTTGATGCAGAGATGATCTTTCTGAGAGTCTCTGCCATTTGTTGTTCCCGATCTCAACAGTATATGACAGAAATCGAGTCATGTTGAAACTTCGTTTCATCAGAGTGTTTCATCTCGTCAGGCAGTTTGCAATGTGAGGGAGATTTGTTGCAAACCTGCCCACATCAGCAGAGATATGGGAGTAAATCCTGATGGCTGACCGATTTGCTCCGTGAAAAGCCGATTTTTACGGGCTTTTATGGCGATTTCTGCGAAGCAATCCCTCTTTTCAAAGGTGTGAAAATTTCCTACAAATCGTGCAGAGACTCGACTAATTCCTCGTGCAGATCAGTTCATTATTGGTTGGGTGTCCTGGGGACGCGACATCAAACCACGAGAGTTTTGCATCCTCACTTTTCTGTTTTTCAATTGCCAACAGACAGACCGGCTTTTCTCGACAATGAAGAATTCTCATTATCTGGAACAACTCAACAAAGGAGTGGAAAAAGCGCGCACCCAATCCGTCGTGATCTGTGGACTCGTTCGAGATCTTGAAAAGATCTTGCCACTGACTTTATGGCGCATGCAAAAAATGGGAGAGATGTTCGCCGATTACCAAATTGTCATCTACGAAAATGATTCCCAAGATCGTTCGCTTGAAATTTTGCAGGACTGCGCCGAACAAAATTCAAAAATACATATTCTCTCCGATCGCTTGGGAGATCCTGTGAACCCACCGATTCGTTGTATGAATCGGGTTGAGAGAATGGCGAATTACCGCAATCGATATCGAGAGTATCTGGTCGATCATTTTTCACACTATGATCTTGCCGTCGTTGTCGATATGGATCTTCCTGGTGGATGGGATTTGAATGGCATTTCTCATTCACTCAGTCACAATGACTGGGACTTTATCGGCTCATATGGCCTCGTCAGAAAAAACTATCTGAATCGACAAAAGAGTTTACAATACGATGCTTGGGCTTATCGAGAGTTTGGAAACTACGATGCGATGACAACCAAGCAAGTGAATCATCTTCATTGGTCACAAACTGCGGGGCTGATTTCCGTCTATTCCTGTTTTGGAGGAATGGGACTCTATCGCATGGAAGCACTTGTCGAATGTGAATACCAGGGAGGAGACTGCGAGCACGTTTCTTTGCATCGGCAGATGCGAGAAAAAGGGATGGATCGATTATTTCTCAATCCACGCCAGGTCACCGATTATGGAGAGCATGACTCTAGGGTGTGCCGATGGTTGCGGGCTCTTCGAGTCTTTAAGGTGATCAGCGATTCTCCTTCTGAGCCTTTTTTCGAGACGATCTCTGAATCTTTAATGCGAGAGATTGCCCCAAATCCATTCGACCTCGCATCTGATGTGAAAATATCCAAACAGATGCGAGCCCCATAATTTCCGTCGAAGAGTCTACTTTATCGGTCCATTCAATCAAGGCCGTGATTCCTTCAAGAAACGCTTCTTGGAACTTGTCCGTCATTGTGTCTCGCTGGCGTGGAAGGCTCATGCGGCTTATAGTCAAACGACTTCGTTTTCTCTCAGTCAAGATATCACCGCATGCCCGAAACCAACTTCGATTTTGATCAACTTCCCGAACGCAGAGGAACCGGAGCGATTAAATGGGATCGTTTCCCGGATTACACACCCTTTTGGGTCGCCGACATGGACTTTGCGTCGCCCGACTGTGTTGTCGAGGCAATGCGTCGTCGTGTTGACCATGGCGTCTTTGGTTATGCGCAAGCTCATGCTGGATTGATCGAAGCGGTGTTGGGTTATCTGCAAGAGATGCATCATGTCCAAGTTGATGAGAAAGATGTGGTTCACCTGCCCGGTATGGTGTTAGCATTATCTCTCGCTTGTCGCGCGTTGGCCAAGCCCGGCGATCAAGTGATGATCAATTCGCCCGTTTATTATCCATTTTTCAATGTCGCCAGAGATGCTGACGCAGAATTAATCGATGTCCCCTTCACTCGTGATGAAACGACTTGGAGATTTGATTGGGACGCAATGGAATCAGCCGTCACTTCACGGACTCGTATTCTGATTCTCTGCAATCCTCAAAATCCACTCGGTCGAGTTTTCAAGGAAGAAGAAATTCGAATGCTCGCTGAATTTTGTGAGCGGCACGATCTCGTATTACTTTCAGACGAAATCCATTGTGATTTGATCCTCGATTCTGAAACCTCGCATTATAGCGCGTTGCGTCTTCCCGAATCATTTCAGGATCGTTTGATTACTTTGATGGCCCCCAGCAAAACTTATAACATTGCCGGGCTCGGTTACTCGTTTGCCGTGATCAGAAACCCTGAATTGCGTCGAAAGTTCAATGATGCACGCGGCTGCACGGTTTCCGAAGTCAACGCACTCTCGATGTATGCCGCCGAAGCCGCTTACAAATCGGGTGAGCCCTGGCGTCGCGACCTGATCGACTATCTACGCGGGAATCGAGACTTGCTGGCGGATTTTATTGATCAGGAGATGCCGGTCTTAAAAATTCAGGAGCATGCTGCCACCTATCTGTATTGGATCGATTGTGCCGCACTCGAAGTTTCCCACCCGGTTCAATTTTTTGCGAAAGAAGCGGGAGTATTTTTGACCGATGGCACTCCGTTCGGTAGCAGTCAGCACGTGCGATTCAATTTTGGTTGTCCACGCGAACACATGCTCAAAGGACTGCAAGCCATGAAAGAGGCGATTGATCGAAAAAATGCCGCCAAACAGACGTAAAAGGTTGACCGTTCAAGCCGCCTGAATGTCTCTGCGTCCATCATTTCGACATCGAGAACCAGCAAAATTCCAGAACTTTGTTGCAGCACGCGGCCAGTCGTGCATCATGGAATGATTGTGATTCTGTTTTTTTCATTCTGTGCTTACGGATCAGGGTTCCCGCATGAATTTCACTTCAAAAGTCGCCCGTCGTTCTTTTCTGAAAATGACCGCATTCAGTTTGGGTTGCGGTTCTTTGACGAATGCTTTTCAGCAACTTTCTGCCGAGTCTAAATTCGACTCTCAAGCACTCTCTTACGGCCCTCTTTCTGCCGTCGAAGATCAGACGACTGGTTTGCCATTACTTGAACTTCCCGAAGGGTTCCGTTATTCCACATTTTGCTGGTCGAGAGACGAGATGAGCGACGGGACGATCACGCCGGGCGCGCATGATGGAATGGGTGTGATTCAAGAGGATTGTGGCATCTTGACGTTATGTCGAAATCACGAACTTTCAGGATCAACCACCGCATTCGGTCCTTCAGCGATTCAGTATGATCAGACAATGGGTGGCGGATGCTCTATGCTTCAGTTCGATGCTGGTCAAGGAGTCTGGTTAAACGCACGACCCGCGCTCTCGGGAACGGTTCGCAATTGCGCGGGTGGGCCAACGCCTTGGAACAGTTGGCTCTCTTGTGAAGAGACGGTTGATGGGCCGGTTGACGAAAGTGATTCCGACGAATTGACGCACGGTTGGATTTTCGAAGTTCCCGCAGAAGGCGTCGCCAACGCATTGCCACTTAAAGATATGGGCCGATTCGTCCACGAAGCGATTGCCGTCGATCCAGATACGGGAATTGTTTATGAAACGGAAGATCGCGGGACTGCGGGCTTATATCGATTTCTCCCCAACACTTCTGGGAAATTGACAGACGGTGGAGAGTTGCAAATGCTCCAGGTCAAGGGGCAATTGGACCTGCGAAAAAGTGATTTGGTTGGGGTGAAACACGATTGCCAATGGGTCACGATCGAGGATCCGCATCGGGCACATGCTGATTCCGAGAAACAAGATCAGCTCGGTTGTTACACACAAGGAAAAGCAAAAGGCGCAACGACATTCGCAAGATTGGAAGGTTGTTGGTACGGAAACGGCTTAATCTATTTTGATTCCACGAGCGGCGGACCTAAGAGTGCCGGTCAAATCTGGCAGTACAATCCCAAAGAAGAACAGTTGATGTTATTGTTCGCATCGCCTTCCAACAAAGTTCTCGACCAACCCGACAATCTGGCCGTTAGCCCACGAGGAGGAATTGTGTTGTGCGAAGACGGTCGAGAAACGCCTCAGCGTCTCCATGGCCTCACACCCGATGGAAAGCTCTTCACATTCGCAAGAAACAATGTGCAGTTGCAGGGTGAACGAAATGGTTTTAAAGGAGATTTCCGCGGCTCGGAATGGGCCGGCTCGACATTCAGCCCGGACGGAAAATGGCTCTTCGTGAACCTGCAGACGCCCGGCATCACCTTTGCCATTACTGGCCCGTGGGGGAGCGGCCTGTTGTAAAATCTTATCGTGAAAAGACTGATTAACAACAAGCCAGAGAAATCGGGCAAGAAGACTATTATGAATCACACACGCGGTTTACTTCACGGTCAATTCGTCTTCGTTCTCGCAATATTCTGGCTTACGTTTTCTACGACCTTCTGCCACGCTGCACCCAATGTTCTGTTCATTGTGGCTGATGACTTGAACTGCGCAATCGGACCCTATGGCGACTCCGTGGCTCACACTCCAAACTTGGATCGATTGGCCGCGCGAGGTATCACGTTTGAACGAGCTTACTGTCAGCAGGCGGTCTGCAACCCCTCGCGTTCCTCATTTCTAACCGGACTTCGCATCGACACAGTCGGTGTTGATGACCTCCGCAAATATTTTCGCGATACCGCCAAAAATGGCCAGGCTCTGGTGACTCTTCCCGAGCACTTCAAAAATCATGGCTACTTCTGTCAGAACATTGGCAAGATGTTTCACAATATGGGTGAGACACAAGATCGACGTTCATGGTCGATTGATGAAGTGTTATTCAAAGGGACGCATGCAGCCGATACGGTCTACGGCAATCAATTAAAGTCTGGCGAAACATCTCCTTACAAAGCACCCGTCACCGAAGCCCACGATGTTTCTGATGTCGTTTATCGGGACGGGCAAATTGCCAATTTGGCCGCGACCATGTTGCACGATTACGCGGGGAGCGAACAGCCATTCTTTCTGGCGGTCGGTTTTTGGCGTCCACATCTCCCTTTTGTTGCCCCGAAAAAATATTGGGACCAATACGACCCAAGTTTGATTCCGCTGCCAAATCCATCAACAGCACCTCAAAATGTTTCCGAGATTGCCATGCACTCCTCTCGTGAGATCAAAGGCTACGGGCTGACGCCCAAAGATCGTCCTTTTACGGAACAAGAAATCCGTCACTATCGACACGGCTATTATGCGGCGATTAGTTTCATGGACGCTCAGATTGGTGAAATTCTTGAGGCATTAGAAAAGAGCGGACAAGCGGATAACACCATCGTGGCATTCACGTCGGATCATGGATTTCATATCGGCGAACATACATTATGGGGAAAAACATCCAACTTTGAACTCGATGCGCGAGTTCCGCTAATTATTGCCGACCCACGACAGAAAAAACATCACGGGCAATCAACAAAAGCACTCGCAGAACTGATCGATCTCTACCCCACGTTGGCAGAGTTGGCCGCAATTGATCAAGACCTCTCTCCACGATTAGAAGGAGTCAGTTTGGCGAAGATTGTGACTGATTCTTCGTTGTCGGTCAAAGACTTCGCGCTCACTCAGCATCAGCAACCGTTTTACGGTTCTGCGAAAAACTGGCAAGCGATGGGATATTCGTTAAGGACAGATCGTTGGAGATACACGGAATGGCGGTCGCTGAAAGATCCGCAGGTCATGGCGCGCGAATTATACGATCACGACAATGATCCGCTGGAAACACGCAATGTGGCCCATAAAGTCCACAATACCGAAGTCATTTTTCAATTGGCCGATCAACTTCAGAAAGTGATCGATGATCAAAAATGATCGCTCCTCTGTGATTCGATTAAGGAGTCGAGAGTGATCGGAGTCCTTATTGGTCACCCTCTTCAGGATCGCGCGCATCGAGGTTTTTGAACAGGCGATAGATGTCCCTCGCTCCGAATGGCACAATCACAATCGCCAGGACCAGATAACTTCCCAATCCCAGAAGTAACACTGTTTGCCAGAATGCGATCCAACTTTGTTCGCTCATGATGCCGACTCCTTCTCAGGTGCAGTAGTTGAATCGGGGAAGACCAACGAACCCGCGACAAACAACAAAATACACAATCCATAGACGGCCAACGCGACCGATTCGGCCGAGATCATTGCGGCGATCGACTCACCAACAATGCTCTGCAAAGATCCCACAAACAGGCCGGCAATGGCAAACAGTCCGCCGCACATTCCCCAGATCGCTCCGGTACTTGAGGCACGTTTCCAGTACATGCCGCCAATCAGCGCCGTTGCCGATCCGCTCACATAGACCGTGCCGGTCACTCCCATGTACGTCCAAACGCTTTCCGGTAGTTCGTACCAAATCCCCCAGATCAGCAGAAACACTCCGATCAGGATCACTGTCACTCGTGTGTAGTGAATGCTGTCGCGATCAGACAGTTTTTTAACTCCTTTGATCGGGGCAATAATGTCCTGCGAAGTGATTGAGGCCCACGCGAGCAGATAACTGTCGTGAGTGGACATGAACGCCGCCATCAGGCCGGCCACCAGAAGACCCAGCAAGCCGGAGGGAACGATCTTGCCGATCAATAATGGCATCGCCTGTGACGAATGACCTACCGCGACCGTGTTTCCATCGAGTCCAAAATAACGGCTCATTTCGGGATGCTGTTGCATATAGACAAATGCGGTAATTCCCCATAAGGCGGGAATCGCGAAGCGAGCAAAAAATCCGGGAGCGCCCAGAAAGAAGGTTCGTCGTGTGGTTCGCTCATCCTTTGTTGTTAATGCTCGAGTCACTTCGGGAGCCCAACAGAGCGATGCTGCGAAGGTCAGGCAGATCATCCAGATGACGTACGTCCAACCAAATGAATCGGGATGAACGGGATTAAAAGCCGCTTCCCCCCGTTCGGCACTCCAGGTGGCCACGATGTTGCTCCAGCCGAGTCCGGGAGTCTCCAGACACATCCAGATTCCCAGGCCAAGACCCAGACTAAGAATGACAAACTGCACATAATCGGTGACCAAGACGGCGACCATTCCTCCCAAGACCGTATAGGCCAACACCATCACGATCAAGAGGCTGGTAATCAGGTTCACAATGGTCTCAGCCGACTCCCCCGAATCAACCAGCCCGGTGGCATAGGCGATGAAGGTGGCTCCCATTTTGGGGAAGAGACCCATGTTGAGAACACCCGCCAGCACGCAGATCGAGCCAGCCAATACTCTCACCCTGCGATCGAAACGGATTTCAAAATACTCGGGGATCGTTGTCAGGCTTAATTCACGTAGCCTACTGATGACAAAGCCCGACGCGCCTAATCCCATTGTGATAATCATGGCAACGAGCGGCACAAAAAGGTAAGCGAAGCCTCGATTGAAACCGTCCATCGAGGCATACATCAGAGTGACGAGTCCGAGACCGGTTCCGATAAAGCTGGCGATGCTGAGAGCCGTCCCCGCCTGTCGTCCGCCAACCAGATAATCGCTCGCGCTGTGGACATGACGATTGACGTAGATCCCGAACGTCGCTGTCCCCAGAAGGTAGAAGACTACGATCAGCCAGTCCCAGCCGGTAAAATTTGTTTCAAGCATGCGTGACTCAATGAGTGAGTGACATCAACCTCACGAGAAGTGACTCGATTGAAACACCGCACGCCGTGGAGTGCCAGCAGAAACTGAGGAATCCAGTGGAGAGATTCGTTATTACGAATAGGAATGCTAACTCGGATTCTCGAAATCGTAATCTGTTCTCACTAAACCCGCTTCCTGTAGCCACAATAAAGTACGATAGACTGCAGATCGTGAAATGTGCTTGTTCTGAGAAATGATTTGCTCATAGAGTTTGTTTGGAGTGATAGGTCCTTGGGCCTGAAATGCAAACTCGGCAACTAATCGACGTTCGCGCGTGAGTCGTCGATTTTGTTTGGAAAGTGCTCTCTCAAATTGTTGGAGGCGAGAGTGTGTCATGAGTTTCCAAGATATGAGTGCGATTCCTCACTTCACCGCGTGTACCAGCATCATGTCGTGGCCTTGTGCCGACCATTTCGTCGATCCAATTAACACGATACGGCTTCCCGATTGCAATAACTGGTTGGCTTTGCCCCATTCGACCACAAAGTTCAATAATTGTTCAGGGGATTCTTCGACAACATGGGTCATCAAAGGGGCCACTCCCCAATAGAGGCACATACGTCGTGAAGTATCGACCTGATCGGTGAGTGCCAAGAGCGTCACGGGACTGCGTTGTTTGGAGATTGCCATCGCAGTTTTCCCGCTGTGTGTTGCGACGACCATCAAATCGGCGTTCAAATGTTCGGCAGCCGTTGATGCCGCGAGAGTCACACCTTCGGTGACAAGTCGTGCGCGGGTTCGTTCTTCGCTGAGGGTGTCCCCAAACTTCTGCATAGTGACATGCCGTTCGGCTTCCCGCGCAATCCGACTCATCGTGGAAACGGCTTCGATCGGATATTTACCAATGGCCGATTCCCCGGAAAGCATGATGGCATCCGTTCCATCGAGAATCGCATTGGCAACATCGCTCGCTTCGGCCCGCGTCGGCCGTTCGTTATGTTGCATGCTGTCGAGCATTTGTGTCGCAGTGATCACGGGAATGCGATGCTGATTGCACAGCTTGATGATCTGTTTCTGTAACGTGGGGACTTTAACAATGTCGGCTTCGACTCCAAGGTCACCGCGTGCCACCATGACGGCATCGGTGTGATCGAGGATTTCTTCCAAGGCATCGACGGCTTCCAGCTTCTCAATTTTCGCGACCACCTGCGGTTTATGATGAGTGTCTGCGGCTTCAATGCGATCCTTTAATTTTTTGACATCATCTGCCGAGCGTACAAAACTGAGTCCCAGAAAATCCAATTCCTGTGTGAGCGCCCAGTCGAGGTCTTCGAGATCTTTGTCGGTCAGGCTGGGTGTTGAAAGTATGACGCCGGGAAGGTTAATCCCTTGCCGAGACCGTAACGGCCCCCCTTCTGCCACGCGGCAGACCACTTGCCGTGCCTCGTCATTTTTTTCGGTGACGATCATTCGTACCGTACCATCGGCCAGCAAGACAGAGTCTCCCAACGAAAGGTCGTCGATTAAGCGATCATAAGTCGATGTGAGTTCTTGAGGCCCTGCTTCCGCCTTTTCGACGAAGGTGAAAATATCTCCTTCGCGACAGTTAATTTCACCGTTGGGTAGTTCGCCCAAACGAATTTTGGGGCCAGAAAGGTCACCCAGCAGCGCCAATGGTTGCTGTAACTCTTCACTGATATTACGAATGCGAGCGACGACAGTTGCCAACCATTCGTGAGATCCGTGGGCAAAGTTGAGTCGAAAAATATCGACGCCCGCTTCGACCAGGGATCGCAGCATGTCGAGCGATTCCACAGCCGGCCCGACAGTTGCGATAATTTTGGTCTTCACTCCATGACGCTCACGATAGCGGCGATCTTGCGATTCCATTCACTTCTCCTCAACAGAATTTCAGCGACCTTTGGGGAAATATTTTTCGTTGGCCGATTTGATCGGCTCTCCCGACTTGGCAACTTCCAGAGTGAGCGTTCCTCCGGTCGTCGCGGGTGGTTTGCACATCTTGTCGTTACAAGCCTGATATTTTACATTCATGCGGACCTTCACCGACTTGCCTGCTAAGTTGTTGGGGATTGTGATTTGCCCATAAATGACGACTTGTCCTTCGTAAACCATGAGCGGATCGTCAAACCCTTCCAGTTCGAAGGACTTTCCTTTGGGATACTTGGCCGCTTTCAGTGTAATCCCATCATCGGATTCTATTTTGAATTCCGTCGGAATGAAGAAATCAGGCTGGGCCGGATTCGTATTGATGTGCCAACCTTCTTCAACATTGATCACAATCGCGACGAGTGCCGTTTTACCGGGAGGTAGTTTTTTGACATTCAAATAAGGCTTGAATGTGATGACATGTTTCTTTTCCTGAAACGCGACGGGCATCAAGGCATGTCCGGCGGTCAGAAATATTTGATTCCCGAACTCAGAGGTTTTCGGTTCTTCTTTCAGAAAATACTTAGACATCGCCAAGCTCAAAATGCTCAAACTGCGTGGACTGCGATCATAAACCGGTGCGAAGACTTTCAACGTTTCTTCGGCGCGTTGGCGGTATTTCGGTTCACCCGTCAGACGAGAGAGTTCCAACAAATTGATTGCCGAGACACTGTTGCCAGATGGGATCACCGCATCATAGGCAGACTTCGATTTGGCGATCAGTTTCTCGTGGTCGTGTGATGTAAAGAAAAATGCTTTTGAAGTCTCATCCCAAAATCGATCAAGTTGTCGGTCGTTCCAAGTTCGAGCGGCTGTCAGCCATTTCTCGTCATTGGTCGAACGATAGAGTTCCAGCAGTGCTGAAACATAAAACGCATAATCGTCGAGGTAAGCATTCAGCTTGGCTTTTCCGTCGCGTGCCGTTCGCAGCAGATGCCCTTCCTCGTCAACCATATTCTGCTGAATGAATTCAGCCGCTTTCACTGCGACCGCCGTGTATCGAGGTTCTTCCAAGACTCGACCCGCTTTCGCAAACGCTTCGATCATCAATGCGTTCCAGCTTACGAGAACTTTGTCATCGAGCAGTGGTTGTTTGCGGTTGTTGCGAATTGTGAGAAGTTGTTGCTTCCATTTTTCCAGATTGTTGCGCAAATCGGATTCTGTCTGTCCAAGTTGCTCCGCACTTTCCTTGATCGATTGTGACAAGTGGAGCACGTAGCCATGCTCAAATGGATTCGGATTGTTGAGGCCATAAACGGCAAAAAACTGTTCCGCCGATTTTTCCCCGAGTGCTTCCACGATCTCTGCTTTCGACCAGACATAATGTTTGCCCTCGACCGATTCCGTCTCGGCATCAATAGCCGAGTAAAAACCCCCCGTTTTGTCGGTCATTTTTGTGAGAACAAATTCCAGAGTTTCGACCGCCGCATCTTTGTAAAGTCGATCTTCGGTCAACTCCCAGGCTGAGAGATACATGGGGACCAGTTGTGCCTGGTCGTATAACATCTTCTCAAAGTGAGGAACGAGCCATTCGCGGTCGGTGCTGTAGCGATGAAACCCACCTTCTAGGTGATCTCGGATTCCACCTTGCGCAATCTCGGTCAAGGTTTTGAGCACCATTTGTTGGGCTTCGTCATCTTGATTCACCCGCGCGGCATGCATCAATAACGATAACTTTGAGGGAGTGGGGAATTTTGGACCATCAGGACGTGAAGTATTAAAATCGATTCCACCATATTCGGGGTCGTAACTCTCTTTAAGAGCCTGGATGCTGCGGTCAATGTTTGATTCTTTCAGCGTGACGCTGCCCAGATCAAGCATGGGAGTCATCTGCCGCTTGACGACGTTCGTCATGACATCTGCGTTAGCGCGAATCGATTTTTCATTGTCCTGCCACAATCCCGAGACTCGTTCCATGACCGTCGGGAATCCCGTTCGTCCATCTTTCGTATCGGCGGGTGGAAAATAAGTTCCGCCCGCAAAGGGTTTACCGTCGGGGGTTAAAAAGATCGAGAGTGGCCAGCCGCCACCGCTCGGAGATCCAATCAATTGGTTGTAAACAATCAGGGAGGTCATGTAGATGTCGTCAACATCGGGACGCTCTTCACGATCCACTTTAATATTGATGAACTGTTCGTTCATCGCGGCGGCAATTTCTTTGTTTTCGAACACCAACCGTTCCATCACGTGACACCAATAGCAACTGCTATAGCCTATCGAAAGAAAGATCGGCTTATTCTCTTTCTTGGCGGCCTCGAATGCTTCTGGTCCCCAGGGATACCAGTTGACGGGATTGTGAGCATGCAGCAGCAGGTAGGGGCTCGATTCATCCGCCAAACGATTGGATGTTGTTTTGGGCGAAGAATCTTCGGCAAGACCGACAGCCGTCAGCAGACTGAAAACCGAACTGAAAATCACCAAGGGAAGGCGATATTTTGCACAAGCATTGATCAACATAAAAAGACTCCTTCATCAGGACAATTCACCGATCATTCGGTTATTCCTGGATAATACCGGACGCTTCTTGTCCCGGTCTGTGATGCGTCTTACAGTGTCCTGCAAATTAGTGTTCTACAATTCCGTGTCCTGCAATTGCCGCAGTGAGTGATTATTCCATTTTAATCGGGAACTGCCGTTTGCTGCAGGATTTGTTCTAAAATGGTGACGGCTCGTTGTCGTTGACTTTCGCGCAGAACGGAACGGCATTGGACACGGTGAGCGAGAACTTCTATCGAGAGTTCTTTGACATCGTCGGGAATCACATAGTCGCGCCCGGCGACCATCGCCTGACTTTGCAGCGCTCGATAGAACGTGAGCGCACCGCGCGTACTGACTCCCACTTCCAAATCGGGATGCTCGCGAGTGGCCGTAACAATGTCCAACAGATAGTCGTTGATGGATTCTTCGACTTTGATGTTTCGCACATCTGTTTGAATGGCGATCAATTCTTCTCCCGACATCACCGGTTCGAGAGTATCGACGGGTTCGCCGGCGCGGTGCTGATTGAGCGCTTGCTTTTCAAATTCCCGGTCGGGATAACCAATTTCGATTCTTAACATGAAGCGGTCGAGTTGATTTTCCGGCAGCGGATAAGTTCCCTCAAACTCAAACGGGTTCTGTGTCGCCAAGACAAAGAAAGGTGGGTCGAGTTGATGGGTCGTTCCTTCAATCGAGACTTGTCCCTCGTTCATTGCTTCCAGTAAGGCGCTTTGCGTTCGGGGTGTCGTGCGGTTGATTTCGTCAGCTAACAGAATGTTGGTAAAGATGGGCCCTTCTCGAAACTCAAATTCTCCCTGATTGGGGAGAAAAATACTTGCTCCCAAAATGTCACTCGGCAGCATGTCGGGAGTAAACTGGAGGCGTGTGAAATCGCAAGAGAGAGATTTGGCGATGGCTTTTGCGAGAGATGTTTTGCCTACTCCAGGCGCATCTTCCACTAACAAATGACCACCACCGAACAACGCAACGAGTGAACTGCGGATGGCTTCGGGCTTCCCCAACAGCACTTTTCCGATGTTTTCATGTAGTTTCTGAATTTTTGCAAAATGCTGATTAGCCACTCTGACAATCCCTTAATGATGATTTTCAAGGCGAACGTGGTTTGCAGAAGTCCCGATCAATCTGCTTGGATTCAGTCAATAAAGCATGCACGAAGCATACCGGAATTGTAAGCCTCTCTTCTACTTATGGCACCGGAATTCATCTTATGGCACCGGAATTCATCAAATTGACATCGTTTGATCAGATCCTGTCGTCAAATCGAAAAGACGCTCTCTCGTCACAATCAGCAATCTTTCACTATCCCACCAAGGCAAGCCAAGAATGTGCAAATTCTGCCAACACCTTCCGAGTCTCCGACTTCGTCTCAATTGTCGGTCTTCGCTATTCCGATAAAGTAATTGTGTCATAAGGCTTTACGCTGAATTTTATGTTCGTGAAACCCATCGCTTTGCAGAGATTGCATGACTCAAGCCGCCAAGACATGGATGTCTGAGAGGGGTCGGAAACCGTTTAGAATGGTCTCCGCCGGCTCGACGTTCGCGCGGTGCTTGTTGGTCAGTTTCGTGCTGGGAGGCTTGTCGATATTCCCGCTCTCAGCGAATGGTGAGTGGCGTCCGACTCATTCTCCCGATGAAATTTTGACGACAATCGATCATCCCGAAGTCTTATTTGCGAATACGACAGAGACGGTTGATTCTCAATTCCAACCGATCACGACTTCTCTTGAATCGACTTCTGCGTCACCAACTTCTGAACTCGACAGAGTGATGCCCGTTTCGAGCAACATCATCTCAGAGTCTGAGCAATCTTGTTGCCACGTGATTCAGCGCCCTGTCTGTACACAGTGTTCCCTATGTCGTGAACTTCCATTGAGTCGCTTTGATGAGTGTCTGACGCCGTGGGAGTTCCTCGCGAACGATTCAGTCACATTATTGCATAATCTTGATGACGACTTCATCGATCTCTGGCAACCAGAAAATATTCTTTTCACCAGTGCCGGTCTGGGGTTGGCACTGGGAATGCGCGGTTCCGTGGATGATGACGTTCGCGAATACACTCGCGAGAATCCACGGCGCTGGGGGAAATTCAGCGAAACTCTGGGCGTCATGGGTAATGCTGAAGTTCAAGTGGCGGGAATCGGGTTATTGTATGGCTACGCTTGGCACACACGCGATTCCGAGTTGATGAACTTCACCCGATTGCTCATTCGCTCTTACGCTTTAACCGGGCTGAGTACAATGGCCATCAAGGCGGCCACCAACACAGATCGTCCCAGTGATAGCTGGAACGATGGCGAATATGGATTTCCCTCAGCTCACGTCTCGCTCTCATTCGCAATCGCCGCGACGGTCGAAGAATATTACGGACCCCGCGCAGGAATCCCCGCTTATTTAACCGCCTCGTTGATCGGTTGGAGCCGTATTGATGAGCGCGATCACGATCTTTCCGATGTCGTGTTTGGTGCAGTTTTAGGCTACGCGATTGCCAAATCGGTCGCTGGTAAAGAACTGAGGAACGATTCCCGCATTCGAATGTTCCCTTGGACCGATCCCGTTGCGAATACCTACGGAACAATGTTCGAATTCGATTTCTGAATCTCGCAAATCCCATTTTCGTTGAAAAGGCCTGTCAGCATGGATGCTCGACTTCCCGGACTGAAAAAGAAATTTCAAACCATTTACGCTGATCCTCCGTGGCAGTTTCAAAACCGCACCGGAAAAGTGGCTCCCGAACATCGTCGCTTGAAACGCTATGAAACGATGTCACTCGATGACATTTGCGACTTGCCCATTGCCGCTCATACGGAAGAAAACGCCCATCTCTACATGTGGGTACCGAATGCGTTATTACCGGACGGTCTGCGAGTCTTGGATGCTTGGGGATTCAAATACAAATCGAATCTGATCTGGTACAAGATCCGCAAAGATGGAGGCCCCGACGGACGTGGCGTGGGCTTTTATTTCCGCAATGTGACCGAAGTCTTACTGTTCGGCCTCAAAGGACGCCTGCGAACTTTGCAACCGGGACGATCGCAAGTCAATCTTCTTTCCAGCCGTAAAAGAGAACACTCGCGCAAGCCCGATGAATTTTATAATCTGATTGAAGATTGTAGTCCGGGGCCTTATCTGGAACTATTCGCTCGCGAAAAACGCCCCGGATGGACACAATGGGGCGACCAAATTGATACCTACCACGAGACAAAACGGGTCGCTCCCGGCTATCGTGGTGGAGATGTCGAAGCCGCCTGATTCCGAATTGTGCGGGAAGGGTTGTTTCGATGTGAAACCAGTTCACTTCCCTTTTCATCTCAGCTCAACATGCGCGGACTCTTCATCACAGGCACTGATACTGATGTCGGCAAGACCTATGTCACGTCTGCCATCGCGCGCCAACTTTGTGCAGAAGGGAAATCGGTGGGGCTCTATAAGCCCGCATGTTCGGGAGCAGAAATTGACGAACATGGAATTTCCTATTGGCACGACGTGGAATCTCACTATCAAGCTCTCGGAGGACGCTTTGAGCGTGAGAACATCTGCCCGCAATGCTTTGCTCTTCCGGCCGCTCCACCGGTGGCCGCTCGGTTAGAGAATCGAGAAGTGAGTGCATCGCGGCTCAAATCTGCTCACGACTGGTGGCAGGATCGCGTTGATTTATTGCTGGTTGAAGGTGTGGGAGGCTGGCTTTGCCCCTTAACGGAAACCTCTTTGGTGGCTGACTTTGCACAAGATTGTGGCTGGCCCGTGGTCATTGTGGCTCCGCGCGGATTGGGAGCCTTGAATCACACCTTATTGACCGTTGAATCGGTTCGTTCTCGGCATTTACCGGTCGCGGGAATCATTTTAAACGAGCATTGCACGCCGTCGGGATCGATTGCTGAACAAACAAATCCAGCAGAACTCGCCAGATTGACTGATGTTCCGATTTTGTCATTGGTGGAATTTGATGCATCTAAGATGTTGCGACAGCCCGGCTCTCAGGACACAATTGATTGGGAACAGATCGCTTCCCAGTGGGAGTGATCACACCGGTTCTTGCCTACGCTCATTAGAAACCTGATCGCAAACGGGCAGTGTGATCCCCGGAGTATGCTATGTCTTATGAAGTTGAGTGCGGAGAGTGCAGCAAACAGATTCTGATTGAGGATTTGGGTGTCGAAGTTGCCTGCCCACATTGCGAGACGGTCTTAATTCTTAATGCAGAGGATGTCACAGAATACGTGGAAGAAGACGTTCAGGAAGATCTCACACAATCGGAAACAACTGGAGCGACAGACGAGCAACAAGCCTTTGACTTCAATTTCACGGACAACGCCAACGTCGAGCAGGCAGAGAATGGCGGCGATAGTGGAGTCGCTTCAGCCATCTTGACCAAAGAAGAAGCCGAGAGCGTGGTAGAGCAAGCATCGACGGAAGATACGGTGCAAGCCATCGAGCCTCCCAATTTTGATTTTCTCAATCAGACCACGCAAGAGACTGCATCAACGGATGAAACCGTGGCGACGAAAGAAGAAACTCCGAGCTTTAATTTTACGGATCCCGCCGTAAGTGACTCGAACGCCACCGAAGAATCAAAGACAGAAGAAGCCCCTATTGAAGAAGCTGCTTCCACCGAGGAGACACCTGAACTGAATTTTGGCGAGACTCCTGCAACCGAATCGGCTGAAGCTCCTGCGTTTTTTCTCGACACGTCAGCTTCTTCAGACGACCAAGAAGCGGATGTCGATGCGGCAATAGAAGCTGCTGATTCTGAAACCGAGAAAGTTAAAGAAGTGGCCGCGCTGGAGGAAGAGACGGGCGAAGAATCGACCACAGAGCCTGTCGGAGAGAAATCGATCAGTGATACCGGTGGATATTCTCGACGATCCCGAGGCCCATCCCCCAAAGTGTTTCAAATTCTGGTCAGTTACTCGATTTTGATCACGATAGCGTTTCTGTATCTGTTTTTCAGTTTCTTTCAGGCCAAGCCCCATCAACTGGAAAGCTTGCCCGATATTGCTCCGGCTGAAGAAGGAGAGTTTCGCTTGATTCGTGAGAATGCGAGTCTGGCACCGGGACACACCTTACTGATCGGAGAGACTCAGCGATTCGGCAATATCGAGGTGACTCCGTTAGGAGTCGTTCGAGGCTCTTTGGAATTTGAGCATTTTCAGGGTGCTCTCGGTAACGATGTCCCTCCGACTCGTCCCGTCTTCAAACTGAAACTAAAAATCAAGAACGTCTCTGCTGACCAGGTCTTTGCCCCACTCGATACAGATCTTCTCGCGTTACGCGAACACGATCCCAAGGATTATGATCGAGTCTACGCCAACAGTTGGGTCTGTAACTCGAGTGATCTCGGGAACCGAGAAAATCGAGTCTTGATGTACAATCATCCGCCAACTAGCGAATTTGACATCAAGGGTTTTGTCGCTCGGCCTCTCACACCGGGCGAAGAAGTGGAAACCTTTCTTCCAACAGTCGAAGAAGGATTGGGGAGCCTCGAAGGAGACCTTGTCTGGCGGTTTCTCGTTCGGAAAGGATTCCATCCTTCGACTATGAATGGGGTTACGACATTGGTTGAAGTGAAATTTTCTTCTGATAGCATCTAAAAAAATGCAACATGATTCCCAAAGTGATCCAGATCTTCGTGGTAGAACGTAAGGGGGTCAGGGAAAGTCCTTGCTTACGACTGGCGTCTCGCTTGCATTACCGACGAGTCGCGTTTATCCTTTTCGATTCGTTTCTAGACTAAAACCACTTATTTGACGTTAAAAGAGGTTCCTCAATGGGTCGGTATACCGGACCAAAAGGACGTATCAATCGCCGTATTGGTGCGATCATTTTTGAAAATGCTGGTGCTGTGAAAGCACTTGAAAATCGCGACTCTCCTCCGGGGCAACACACCCGACGCCGGAAGTTGTCTGTCTACGGGACCGCATTGGTCGAGAAACAGAAAATCAAGTTCTATTACGGATTGCGGCAAAAAGTGCTTCGCAAGTACTTTGATAAAGCCCGCCGTTTGAAGGGCAACACTGGTGAGCAATTGCTGATTCTGTGTGAACGTCGACTCGATAATGTCGTGCGTCGCGCGGGTTACTGCAAAACTCGACCACAAGCTCGTCAGGGAATCGCACACGGCCATTTTCTCGTGAATGGCAAAAAGATGGATCGTGCATCTTATCAGGTGAAAGCAGGCGATCTGATCACCGTCAAAAATCGCCCTAACCTGATCAACTTGTACAAAGAACTCAAAGAAGAAGTCTCCAGCGAACAAACTGGTTGGATTGATTTCGATGGTGCTTCTCTCGAAGCTCGGGTGCAAACATTGCCCAGCTACGAAGATGTCTCACTGCCGGTAGATGTCGGTCAAGTGGTGGCACTGATGTCTCGCTAAGTTCGAGACAACAAGTTCAAGCAAACAAAAAACGCCTTCCATTTTGTGGGAGGCGTTTTTTTGTAAATGTCTTTGCTCGCTTCGATGAGTTCCCGCTACAGTGTGTGACCACAACAAGTCTTGTCGTCAGCGAGAAAGCGCATGTCTGCCAACGAACGATATCAAACCGTTTTACTCTTCGGTGCTCCCGGGGCTGGCAAAGGAACTCAGGGGAACATTCTGGGCCACATTCCCGGCTTCTTTCATCTCTCTTGCGGAGAAGTCTTTCGTTCTCTCGATATTCATTCTCCCGAAGGAAAGACCGTTTACGAAACGACCTCTCAAGGGAAATTTGTCCCGGATGAATTAACCATCAAAATCTGGAGAAAGTCTCTCGAAGGGCAGATTGCACTTTCGAGTTATAAACCGCACGAAGATATTCTCATTCTCGACGGACTGCCGAGAACGATTGAGCAAGTCGAACTTGTCAAAGAGCATATCGACGTCCGTCGCATTCTTTACCTGGTTTGCGAGAATGAGGAGGCGATGATCCATCGTATTCGTAGGCGTGCCATTCGAGAGAATCGCGTCGATGATGCCAACGAATCGATCATTCGACAACGGTATGAGGTATTTCACGAACAGACGGCACCCGTGTTGGATTGTTATCCCCAGGAATTGATTTCACAAATCAACGCGATGGGGTCTCCCGCAGAAGTGTTGCAAGCGGTGCTGAAAGAATTGGTCCCGGTCCAGAACGCTCACTACCGGCAATTAGGGCGAAAGTTTTAGGAAGAGCTAGCTTCCGTCTCTTACTTCACCTTCCTCTTCACGTCGGCAATACGTTTTTTGGCTTGGGCGGCGTAGGGACTCTCGGGAAAGTCTCGTAGCAAATCTTCGTAAGAAGTGAGTGCTTTCTGCCATTGTTCGAGTGCTTCGTCACATTGACCGGCCTGATAGAGAGCCGGGGCTTGCCACTGCGGAAACTGATAGAGCAGATAGACTTTCAAATACGCTTCCAAAGCCGGTTTGTATTTCTTTTGCAGCAGTAATGTTTCACCGATGAGGAACTGACATTTTGCGACTGTTTGCGTCTTCTCTCCAAACTCGTCTTTGGTGGCACTCTCGAAGGCGACAATCGCGTCTGCAAACTGTGCTTTATTTTTATGGGCGCGACCCATGATTTCCTGCATCTGATAACGGAAAGGCTTGGTCTCTGCAACGAGAATCATTTCCTCGGCAAGTTGGAAGACTCGGTCGTATTTCTTTTGTCGTATCGCAACTTCAGCTTGCAAGACCCACAATCGTGGAAACCAAGATGCCTGTTTGATGTCGGGTTGGTTTCGCTTCTCGAACAGGGTTTCCAGAACGTTGCCCGCTGCGGTTGGTTTGTCCTGATTCAGCAATGCTTCTGCACGATAAAAGTCGGCATCGTTGCGGAAGTCATCGTCCGGGTAGCGAGACTGATATTGTTCGCCGAGCTGATTCACTGACTCCCAATTTCCTGCCGTGATCTCGATGCGGATGAGATGTGCGAGTGCCCGTTTCAAAAGTGAAGCATCCGTTTGAGGGTTCTGAATCAATGTTTGTAATTGAACGCGAGCGTTTGCGGAGTCTCCCGAAAGGATCGCAGATTCTGCCAATGAGAGTCGTGCATTGGCTGCGTAAAGGCTGCTGGGATTTTCTTTGAGGAGCCTTTGAAAGATGGCGTCGGAGCGCTCAAAGCGATTGGCGTTGGCGTTCATTACGGCCCATTCGCTCAATAATCGGTCGAGTGCGGGAAGATTGGGAAATCGTTCGATCACAAGTTGATAAGCGAGATCGGCTTCGGCGATTTTGTTCATCGCTTTCAGAATTCGTGCCGATTCCAATCCTCCGCGTCGGGCGTAGATGGCTGGTCCCGTGAGTGCCGTTGCATCGACCGGTTCTGTCGGTGCAAACATCTCGAAGGTGTTGGCAAACTGTTTCTGTGCGGCTGCGGTTTTCTCACCTTTTCGCAATGATTCAGCCTGCATAAACGCGGCTTCCGGCGCCAATTCATGGCGTGCGTCTTCTGTCACAATCGTTTCAAAAACGTCAACCGCTTCCAGAAATTGCTGCTGTTGATAGAGACTCCAACCGAGTCCCGATAACGCAACGGCGCGCCAAGTCTCTTTTGGTTCAAGAGTGGCGAGTTTTTCGTACTGATTCGCGGCACGCGAGTATTTTCCCACATCGTAAGAAATCTCGGCAGTTTCAAAGTAGAGTTTGGCTGCCAAAGCCGGTTCAGCGGCTCCGTCACTCAACTGAGTCAGCGCACTCGAAGTTTTCGCATCGTCGCCCGTCAAGGCCGCGCAAATGGCCTGAATTTGCAACACATCGGCAAACCCTTCGCGCGACGGCTTTAATTTCAGAAAGAGATTCAGAGCGGCAATCGACTCTTTCGCTTGGATGGTGGCGGTTTGAGAGAGTTGTTCGATCCGCTGCTTCAGTTCGGCTCCCGAGTCTTCATTCGGTAGCGAATCGATCAGTTCCAATTGCTTTCGCAAGGGACGAGATTCAAGGTGCGCCGTCATGGCCAGTCGTCGATGACATTCCGACGAGATTAAATAACTTTCGAACAGCTCAGACGATGATTCGGGCGTCAGTTGATCCAATAATGGTTTAAGCTCTGCGATGGCTTCTGGACAGCGATCCTGTTTTTCCAAAGAGCGGGCCAGATGATAACGACTGAGGCGGGCTAACGATTCGGGGGGATGACTCAATAACTCGCGGAAGATTCCTTCTGCCCGTTTGAGATCCTCCTTCGATCCCTGGCGGATATCGATTTGACCGCGCAACAGTTTTTGATAACCGGCGAGTCCGCTTTCAGGATATTCTTTGTCCATCCGATTCAAGAGTGACGTGGCCGAATCAAGATCGGCGAGCAACAACGCAGACTCTGCCGCGAGATAGAGGCTGTCATCTGCGGTGGCGGCTTTAGGATCAACTCGTTGTGAGGCGAGAAACTGTTCCCGCGCCTGTTCGTAGTTGCCCAATTTCAGTTGTGCATCGGCCCACTGAAAAAGTAACGGTGCGGCCGCGGGAACATTGCCGACTCCCTTCACGGCCTCTTCAAATGATTTGGCAGCGGAGGTGAAATCGCCGAGTGCTTTCTCACTCAACCCTTGCCAATAGAGAGCCATGGGGCGTTGTACCCCGGCTTTCGCGGCCTCAGAAAACTGTTCTTTCGCCTGTTCGTACTGCTTCCCCTGAAAGTAGGCATAGCCGGCGTTCATGCGGGCTGTCCCCGCGAGGCTGCTTTTCGGGAACTGTTTCGCCAAACGGGCATAATGAGTGGCCGACTCTGAAAACTGGGACTGTTCGTAATAGAGTTGCCCCAGTTTCATCAAAGCCTGATCATTTCGCAGTCCGGTGGGGTTTTCGGCGATTTGGCGATACCCGGCAATCGCTTCCTTCGTTTTTCCCGTCGCGACATAAGCATTGGCTTGTCCCCACAAGACATCTTCACGCATTTCTCCTTGAGGAAAGGCTTTCAACGAAGCTTCAAAACTGGCCAATGCCTCGATCGCTTTTTTGTTCTGAAGTTGTGCATAGCCGAGAAAGGCAAGAGACTTTTCACGCGAGGCGTGATCGGGAAACTGTTTGTGAAACGTATTGAACTCCTGCTCGGCAGCTTTCATGTCTCCTAATTGAAAACTGCTGTAACCAACGTGATAGAGTGCTTCCGGCAGGTTTTTACTATCGGGGTTGTTCGCTGCGAATGTGCGTAGATGCTTTCGGGCCGGTTCGTATTTCTTCAGGGTCAAATTGATGACGCCCAGACGAAATCTGGCCAATTCGGTTCGAGAATGTTTCGGGAACTGCGTGACCAGTTTTTCGAGTGTTTCGGCAGCCGTCTCGTAGCGTTCCTGTCGGATGAGGCCGAGCGACAAATTGTAGAGATCGTCCCCTTCATCCGCCTGAACGAACGACGAGACAATCAGCGACGCGATCAATACGATCCCGAGAGAGGCGAAATGAGTCACACGGCACATCATGGTTCCATCCGTTAACCGCAAAAAGAGAGGGGCGAGTGTACTTCTATCCTATCCCTCAAACCTGAACAGGGGCAAGGCGAACTACCGATTTCATGTCGAGTCGCGGGCAGAGTTTTCGATTTCAATCTCCCGGATCACCATGCTTCCTTAATTTACGAGGATTTGGCAGCCGCTTTACTACTATTCAATTTGATACGGGCAATTCGCAGCAAACGCTCGTCAGGCTCTGCCGGAGGGGAGACCTGCAACATGACCGGCACCCAAAGTGGTCGTTTCGGTTTCTCTTCGGGCAGCCCGATTTGCGTCGGCAATTTGAAAGGAAGCTGATCTGCCTCGTACATTTCGGCTTTCGCGGGTTGCAGATAGAGACGCCGTTTTTCAACCAATCCGATGAGAACCTCACAAAACGCACGATTGCAGCCCGAAAAAATAACGCAATTGGGTGAGGCTCGTAGCGCAAGCCCTTCTTCTCCTTCGACCTCTAAATAGTCGGCCAGGTCTCGCTGTAAGGACAATAAATCGACGGCCGTTCTCGGACGCACATATTCAATGACTGCCGCATTCAATTGCCCGCGTTCGGCGAGTTGCTTCCAACGATCACGGGCTTCTTCAGAGGGGCCCTCCTGTTTCAATTCCCCGTGACGGTCTTCCGATTCGAGCATCTGGGCCACCATGCTATCGGGAGTCGCCGGTCGGCAGCGTTCCCGCGCCCATTCTCGCAGCGCGAATAGCTCGTCTTCTTTCGTTCGAGACAGTGGGATGGTCAATTCCTGTTGCTTGACGATGTCATCTTCGGAGAGAACGTTTTTCTGCGCATATGATTCGAGTAAGGCCGAGCTGATGATCTGTTCGATTTCCGCACCGCTGTAGCCGTCCATTGATTCCGAAAGACGTTCGAGATCAAACTTCTCAGCATCCCAACCTCGTTTGCTCAAGTGGACGCCGAGAATCTCTTTGCGTTCTTCAAAGTTCGGCAGGTCCACAAAGAAGAGTTCATCAAAGCGCCCGCGACGCAGTAATTCGGGAGGCAGTTTTTGGACAGAGTTCGCGGTAGCCACAACAAACACTTGTGACCAATGCTCTTCCATCCACGTCAGAAAGGTTCCCACTAAGCGTGACATGGTCGCGTCGCCAGCCGCTTCATCTTCAAAACCGGCAAACGCCTTATCAATTTCATCGATCCACAACACAACCGGAGCTATCGTCTCGACCAGCCTGAGCACATCGCGCAGATTCTTTTCCGAACCACCGCGATCCGAACTAAGTAACGCGGAGGTCTCCAGTCGAATCAGCGGGAAGTGCAACATCTGGGCAGTCACGCGGGCAGTCAAACTTTTTCCGCAGCCCTGAACTCCCACGAGAAACACACCTTTCGGCGTCGGAATACCTTGCTCTCCCGCACTGGATGTAAACGCATCCGAACGCTGAATCAACCAGTCTTTCAGTCCGGTCAAGCCACCGATCTCGTTGGCGTTTTCTTCCAGATCGTAAAACTCGAGCAGATCGGAGCCCTGGACCATTTGTCGTTTTTCAGAAACTAACGCGGCATAAACTTCGTCGTTGACTTCATCGGCAACGTGTAACGTGAAGTGAAACGCGCGTCGGGCTTCCTGAGCCGTTAAACCGAGAACCGTCTTGGCAAGTTTTTCACATTGCTCGGGAGTGGGATTCAGTTCGCTGCCGGACAGATGCAACTCTCGCACGACGTTGTGGAGTTCTTCGATCAGGTCAGACAGCGAAGGGAGCGGCAATGTCATATGGGTGGATACGCGCGTTAACTCCAGAGGAATCTGCCCGGTCGGCCCCATCAGTAACAGGCTTTGATGTTTGTGTGACAGAATTCCGGCAAGATCGCGCAAGCGTCGAATGACCTTAGGATCATTGAGGTAAGGATGAAAATCTTTCAGAACAATCCAACTCTTCTCGGGGAGTTTATCGATCTCCTGCAAAAATTCGAGCGGAGTTTGCGGAGAGACTTCAACGGCTCCACGACCTCCCTGGGTGATGCTCCAGACAATCAGTTGATATCCCAAATCGACCGACATCCCCTGCAAAGATTTCAGCCAGCGTTGTTCTTCATGTGTTTGCAAAAAGAACAGCGCCTCACCCGCGAGTAATCGGGAACGGATTTTGTCGAAGGAATCGTGTGACATGGCAGTTTGAGATTCTGGATGAGAGGGTGTTGTCTGATGGACCCAGTGTCCTTGTTTTCGTCCGCGATTTCCAACCTGTTTCCGGCAGAACTGCGGGATTCCGCTGCCCTTGTCGAAGCCGTCCGAGATTGTCAAAATCTAGGCAGTCACAAACCGTGGAATTCGCACCACCATCATCCTGTTGAAAGCCTGCACTCATGAGTCAATTATCACATAACGTCTTCTTTACCCTCAAAGATCAGTCGGAAGAGAAAATTACCGGCTTGGTGGATGCTTGTCACAAATATCTCAAAGAACATCCCGGCGTTGTCTTTTTCGCCGCAGGACGATTGGGAGAAGAGTTTCAGCGTCCGGTGAACGATCAGGCGTTTCAGGTGGCATTACATGTGGTCTTTGCAGATAAAGACGCTCATGATGCCTATCAGACGATTGAGGATCACCTGACGTTCATAGCTGAGAACAAAGAGAACTGGGAGCAGGTCCGCGTGTTCGATTCGTATGTGACACAATAATTGCGCGATCAGGATCAAATTGAATTCTGTGGTTCTTGAAGATCGTGGGAACTCTCAGAAGATCGACAGCGTCAGAAAAATGATGAGTCCATTCTGCATACTCGAGGTGAGCCAATGAAAACTCTTTTGATCGCATTGTTTTCAATGCTGGTGCTCTCCGGTTGTGATTCTTCGAAGCCTGTAGGCCCCACGAACATTTCCGACGCACAGGAAGAAATCACCTTCATTCGATCGACTCTGGCGACCCAATTGAATGTCCCCGAGGAGCAGCTAAAAAGCGATGTTCTCTTGGGCAAACTGAACCCGCCGATGGATGAAATGGCGCTGGTTAACCTCGTGATGGCCATCGAGCAGAAATACGATGTCACGCTTTCCGAGGACAAACTGCTCGCCTCGAAGAAGCCCAACCAGCATCACTTAATGTTGGAGCAAAATACGCTCAATAAGCTGGCGATTATCACACACGATGAGCGCAATGTAGCCGAGTCGTCACCAGGGTCCACGACGCCCTGAAGTCTGTTCGAGCATCTGGTAGTTATTGAAGGCGAGAAACAGAAACATCAAGGCAACATAAGTGTCGTTCGTTTTCTGCCAAGCGACAATCGCAACGCCAACGCCCACGATAATGCCCAGCTTAAAAGTGTTGGCCAAGCCGCGATAAGGATCGAGACGCTGGCAGATTTGTTGGGCCACCTGCCCACCATCGAGAGGGTACACAGGGAGCAAGTTGACGAGCCCCCACCACAAATTCACAAATTTCATCTGAAAGAAGATGTAAAACATCATGGGGGTCTGCTGGATCCCCTGTTGCGCCATCAAATATTCGACGGCAATAACAACACCATATAGAATGAACCCCGCCCCCGGACCGGCTAGTGAAATCAAGACACTGCGAGTCGGTGTGTAGCCGTAAGAAGGTTGGAACGAAGCCAATCCCCCAAAATGGTAAAGTGTGATGTTGGGCGGCCACCCGAAGTTTCGAGCCATCAAAGCATGCCCCAGTTCGTGTACCAGAATCGAGACAAAGACGACTCCTGTCCACAGAAGTATCGGAACGAGCACATTCACCTGAAGCTCTCGCGCCCAACCTTCCGAAAACCCCATGATGACACACAGCACAAAAAATGCCGGATGAATGCGGACCGGGATTCCCAGCACCTGAAAATGTAAGTCGTATTGCGTTTGTGGGACTTGGCCGAACATATTTTCTCTTGGGGTGATCAGGTCAGTAGACCCCTAAAGTGTAGACAATCGATCTCTTGGCGACAATTGGTGGCTGACTCGACCCGGGCGATTCGTTCTCTACAATAGATTTTAAAATTGTCCCCGCTTTGAGAGGCTGCTATGTCACAGTTGCAATTTTATCAATCGGACCGTGGTTCTGCCGCGATGCTGATTTCTCTGGCACTCGCAGAGGATTTGCGTGAAATTGGCGATTTGACATCCGGAAATCTGATCGATTCTGAACTTCAGGCCACGATTAAAGTCGTTTCTCGTCAACGGGGAATCGTTGCCGGTCAGCCTGTGGCAGAAATGCTGTTTCAGCAACTCGACCATTCTGTGGTCTGGACGACACAATTGCCGGACGGCTCAGACGTCGAGCCGGGTTCCTTGATCGCCACGGTCGAGGGATCGGTTGTCTCCTTGTTGAAAGGAGAACGGACCGCGTTAAACTTTCTCACACAACTCTCCGGCGTGGCCACGCTCACCCAACAATACGTCGATCTCGTCGCCGATACCAAAGCCGTCATCCTCGATACTCGAAAAACCTGGCCCGGTTTTCGCAATCTGGAAAAATATGCCGTCCGTGCGGGAGGCGGAACCAATCATCGGATGGGTCTCTACGACGGTGTGATGATCAAAGACAATCATCTGGCGGCTTGGAATACCAGCGGTGCGGGGACAATCGCCGATGCCATCCAAGAAGTTCGCAACAAAGTGGATCAGGGAATCCCGATTGAAGTGGAAGTGGACACGCTCGATCAATTGAAAGCCGCTCTTCCAGCCAAGCCCGATTACATTCTTCTCGACAACATGCCACCGAATTTGCTGCGCGAAGCTGTCAGTATTCGCGATGCGGTGTCACCTCAAATTTTGTTGGAGGCCTCTGGAGGAATCAATTTAGAGACGGTCCGTGCGGTGGCCGAAAGTGGCGTTGACCGTATCAGTATCGGTGCGTTGACTCATTCCGTCATCGGGCTCGATATCGGTTTCGACTGGAAATGATCGGCTATGAAAGTTGCGCGATCCGCAAAAAACAGATGTCTCATCGCTTGGATTTCTGGTAAACTAGCGAGTCTTCCACGGAAGACCGAATTCACACATTGAACCTCCAACACACACAGATATAGAGGCTTATCTCATGACTACGAAAAAATCTTCGCTCTCACGGCGTACCTTTATGGCCGGCACTGCCGGTGCGATGTCTTTACCCTTGTTTGTCCCGAAATCGGTTCTCGGAAATGCCGAGAATGCGGCTGCCAACGACAAGATTACATTGGGATTCATCGGCGTCGGAAAGATGGCGTACGGTTCTCATATGCCGCATTTTTTGAAAATGCCCGAAGTGAAAGTGCTCGCCGTTTGTGATGTCGATACGAATCGACGAGAAGCAGCACAGAAACGAGTCAACGATGCTTATGGGAATAAAGACTGCGATGCCTACAACGATTATGGAGATCTCTTAGCACGCGATGATATCGACGCGGTCGTCATCGCGACCCCCGACCACTGGCATGCCTTGGTGATTCTCGATGCGGTGAAAGCCGGCAAAGATATTTATGCCGAGAAGCCGCTGACCAATAATCTCGCCGAAGCGAAGATCGTGATGGATACGGTTAAGAATTCCGAGACTATCTTTCAGACCGGTTCCCAGCAACGGGCCGGCGAAAACTTCCGTCATGCCTGCGAACTCGTTCAAAACGGATACCTCGGCAAAATCAGTCGCGTGGAAGTGGGTGTCGGTGGACCGCCCTCTCCTGACAAACTGCCCGGTGAAGAAATGGAACCGGGACTCGATTGGGAACGCTGGTTGGGACCGGCTCCCATGCGAGAATACAGTTCCGTCCTCAGCCCGCGAGGTGTCCATAATCATTTCCCGTCTTGGCGTAACTTCCAACCCTACGGCGGTGGTGGCATGACCGACTGGGGCGCGCACCATTTCGATATCGCCCAATGGGGTCTCGGCATGGATGAATCGGGACCGGTTGAAATTGTCCCACCGGAAGACCCCAAACGAGGAAACGGCCTCAAATATATCTACGACAATGGTGTCGAACTTCTCCACGGCGGTAAAAGTGGTGTCACGTTCTTTGGCTCAGAGGGAGAATTGTTCGTCAATCGCGGAAAGCTCTCCAGCACGCCAGAAGAGATCGTCAAGATTAAACTGAAAGATGGTGACGTACATCTCTACAAAGCACCGGGTGGTAGTCACGGTGGACATCGCCAAGACTGGATTAACTCCGTCAAAAGTCGCAAGCAACCGAACTGTCCCATTGAAATCGGTGCTCGCTCGGTGGCGGTCTGTCATCTCGGGAACATCGCCTATCGACATGCGGAAGAACTGGGAGGCAAGTCGTTGAAATGGGATCCGCAAGAATGGAAGTTTGTTGGCAATGAAGCCGCCAACAAATGGCAAGATTATCCTTACGAACGTCGTGAAGGATATGAACTCGCCAAAGTCTGATTCTCTGTGATGAAGTTGATTATTATTAAATTTCCAGCGCGTGCTGAATCAATTCGGCACGCGCTTTCTTTTCCCAATAGCGATCCATTTTTGAGGATATGATGCCGGCGACTTTGAAATATTCTGTACTCTTCATCGCAGCTTTGCTGCTGATCGTGAATCTCTCGGGCTGTGATTCTACGCCTTCTGAACAATCTGGTCAGACCGGTAGCACAACCGGGGATGAAAGCGACTCACCGGAGTCTCCTGCGGAGCCAGAACCCGAACTGACTCCCCCCGTCTTCACAGACGATGAAGTTGCGGAAGCGACCCAGATGGCTACCGATGTGGGCATCTACATTCGTAAGAACGATCAGGATCAGGTCACGGTGCTCGACACGGCACGCAATCGCAGTTGGGTGGACGACTATCAATTGCAGGAACTGCTCAAACTGGAATACCTGGAAAATTTGACCGTGGAAGGCCCCGGCGTCACAGATCAGGCTGCCGAAGCGATTGCGAAATTACCGCGACTGATATCGCTCACCATGAAGAACACATTGATCAGCGACGCGGGCATCGCCATGTTGGCGGAGGTCAAAAATCTCAAGATTATTGATTTACGCTTGTCGCCACTGGTGACGAACCAGTCGATGGTAACTTTGGCCGAGATGCCTGCCCTGAAAGCGGTTCGCTTAAGCGGCGTGACACAGTTGAGCGATGAAGGTGTCGAAACTCTGTTGGCTTTGCCTGAATTGAGCGAACTCGATCTGCGAAATTGCCGCAACGTGACCAATTCCACGATTCAAAAATTGATCGACAAAAAGACGCTGCGAACTCTGAAAATCGGTGGAGAATCCATCAATGACGAGACTCTCAGTATCTTGTCTGAAATGACGCAACTCACCGGCTTGTCACTCGATAACTGTGATATTACCGATAGCGGATTGCCGAAACTCGCAGTGTTGCCATTACGCGACCTGACTGCCTATCAGTGTTCATCGATTACCGATCAAGGTGTTGCATTTCTGAAAACATCGGCCCAGTTACAACGACTCACGCTTCGCGATTTGCGAATCACCGGCGCCGTGTTGGCAGAGTTGCCAAGCCCTGAAAAACTGACCATGCTGAATTTGTCTCAAACCAACTTCGGCGATGAGCAAGCCGAACAACTTGCGAACTTGTCGAATCTTATCGATTTGAATGTCAGTGAGACTCCATTGACCGATGCGGCCATCACCAGTCTTTCAAAACTGACGAGTCTGAAAAATCTGATGATGACACAAACTCAAATGACAAGCGACGGCATTGAAAAACTCAAAGCGGCATTGCCCGATTGTTCGATTCGTTCGAACTAATTCAACTGTCTGAACTCAACCTGTTAGCAATATGCATCGAGAAAATTATGCGACTCTTTATCTGTATTTATCTATGTGTCGTCTTGTCTCTTGCGGGATGTTCGGACAAAAAAGAGTCTAAGGCGACGGAAGACGACTCCTATTCACCGCCCGTGTTGGAAGCTCCCGCGAAGGATATGACCCGTGAGATGTCCGTCGAAGAACTCATGGAAAAACTCGGCGTGGGTGAACGCGGACAAGCTCAAAAAATTGGTGGCAAGATTCGCAAGGTGAGTCTGGTCCAGACCAATGTGAAAGATCTTTCGCCACTGAAAGGTCTCGATCTGATTATGCTGGATCTTACCTTTTGTCAGATAGAAGATTTGTCACCACTGGAAGGGATGCCTCTCGAAGAACTCTATCTCGAAGAGACCGAGATTACTGATGAATCACTCGCACCACTCGCGGACATGCCGTTGAAGATACTTTATCTCGGCAATACCGAAGTGACCAATATCGCTCCGCTCTCCGGCTTGCCGCTCACACAATTGAATCTCCTTGATGCTCCCATCACATCGATTCAGGGGATCGAGAAGATGCCTTTGCAAACTTTGTGGGTGCCGGGCACAAACGTCTCTGACCTCACTCCGTTGAAGGGGACTCAATTGCAATCGCTTGATATCGCCCGTTCCAAAGTAATTTCCCTTGCGCCACTGGCCGGCATGACGACCTTACAACGACTCAACATGGAAGCCGTCGAAGTGACCGACCTCACCCCGTTGGAAGGCTTGCCATTGACCCGCTTGATCTTCAATCCCGCCAAGATTGAAAAGGGTCTGGATATGGTGCGTAACATGCCATCGTTACAGGAAGTGGGTCTCGACTTTGATTCCAAAATGCCTCCCGCCGAATTCTGGGCGAAGTATGACGCGGGCGAATTTCAGTAAGAGATTGTGAGAGAACTCTTGAATCCTGAAACCGCCTCTTGAGATTCCATCAAAATCCCTGCATGATTGAGGGTGTGGAAGCACTCTCCCCCCCCCATCCTCACCGGGAACCTGTCATCATGCGCCGGATTTTATTCACATTGGCTCTGTTGGTCTCCATCGGTAGCTCACATCATCATCTCTCTGCTGCTGAAAAGAACACGTTCGATCTGACGCTCCGCTCGCGCGTGCCGGCCGATGCCAAGAGTGGTCTCTATCATCATCAGTTTGAGGAACAAGAATGGAACCCGGCAGAGACGGCGATCGTTGTCTGCGACATGTGGGATTTGCACCACTGTTACAATGCCGTCCAGCGAGAGACCGAGATGGCTCCTCGCATGAATCGTCTGCTCAAGGAGGCTCGCAATTCGGGCGCGACCATCATTCATTCTCCCAGTAGTTGTATGGCTTTCTATGAGGATCACCCTGCTCGCCAACGAGCCAAGTCGATCGTGAAGGTGGGTAATCTCCCTGAAAAAATTGGCGAGTGGTGTCATCAGATCCCTGCCGAGGAGCGAGGCGTCTACCCCATCGATCAAACCGACGGCGGTGAAGACGACGATCCCGTTGAGCATGCTAAATGGGCCAAAAAGCTGGAAGCGAAAGGGCTCAATCCCCGCGCTCCGTGGACTCGTCAAACCGACATGCTCACTATCGATAACGACCTCGATTTCATCAGCGACAACGGCGAAGAAATCTGGTCGATTCTGGAAAGAAACAAACTCAAAAATGTGATGCTCGTCGGCGTACACACCAACATGTGCGTTCTTGGACGTCCATTCGGTTTGCGCCAGATGGCACAGAACGGTAAGAACGTCGTCCTCGTTCGCGACATGACTGACACGATGTACAATCCAGGTGCTTGGCCGTATGTCTCTCACTTCACGGGGACGGATCTCATCGTTGAGCATATCGAAAAGTTCGTTTGTCCAACCGTCACCTCGGCGATGATCATTGGTGGAGACGAATTTCGTTTTCAGAACGACAAACGCCCTCACTTGGCCGTCGTGATTGCCGAAGATGAATATCGGACGAACGAAACATTGCTCCCGTTCGTTACGCAGACTCTCGGGAAAAAATTTCGGACCACAATTCTGCACGGTAGCAAAACTGAACGGAACAACATTCCTAATTTGCATCTGATCGACGATGCCGACGTGTTGATGATCAGCGTGCGACGGCGCCCATTGCCTGCCGAGCAATTATCACATATTCAAGACTTTGAAGCTGCCGGAAAACCGATGATCGGCATTCGTACGGCCTCGCATCCGTTCCATCTGCGCAAAAAACCGGCTCCCGAAGGTCTCGCCGATTGGCCAACATTTGATGCCGATGTCTGGGGTGGGAATTACTCAAACCATTATGGTAACGGCCCTGTGACGAAAGTTTCGGTTGCTGCCGGGGCATCAGATCACGCGATGCTGAAGTCTGTTGATGTCGATACGATGACTAGCAAAGGTTCGTTGTACGTCGTGCGGCCTCTCGCCAAGAAGGCCACACCGATTCTGATGGGTGCGATTCCTGATAAGGAACCAGAACCCATCGCCTGGACGAACATCCGAAAGAACGGCGGCAAATCGTTTTATACGTCACTCGGATACATCGGAAACTTCGAACAGCCCGCGTTCGTTCAGTTTCTGGCCAACGCAGTTCATTGGGCTGTCGGTTTGCCGACTCCAGCCAACATCAAGAATCCCACCTCCACTGTCAAAGAGTGAAAGTCCCGCCATGCGACTGATTTGTTTTATCACTTCTCTCGTGTTTTCCTGCGCTCTGTTTGTCTCGGCACAGGATCCGACGATTGCCCCACCCAATGCAGACGCCTATCAGGAATGGACTCTCATGAGGGTTCCCGGTACTTGGGATGAAAATTCGGGTGGCGACCTGCGCGAGTACGATGGATTTGCCTGGTATCGTTGCACGTTGCGACTCCCCGGTAACTGGGAAAAAGGAAACGATGTCGAGCTATTCGTGCCGAAAGTGGATAACGCACACGAAGCATATTTTAACGGCGTGAAAATCGGCGGCGCGGGCAAATTTCCTCCCGCCTACGAAAGTGGACTCGCGCAAGAAAATACCTACAAGATACCTGAGTCGGCCAAGCATCGTGGCAAAGACAATATCATTGCGATTCGTGTCTTTGACCATGATGGACGTGGAGGTTTCAAATCGGTAGCACCCTTGCTGAAAAAGGGAGACCAGGCCATCAATCTCGATGGGCGCTGGGAATTCCGTTTGGGTGATGATGTCAAATGGGCCAAGGGACCGATTGAAGTCACTGCAGCAGCCGAGTATTGGCGCGTCTTTTCTTGGGAAGAAGCACTCGCCAACGCGGCGGGTACTGATCCCCCGTTACCGCCCGCAGAAGCGATTAAGACGTTCACCGTCCCGGAAGATCTCGAACTTGAATTTGTACTCGCTGAGCCGCAAGTGCAACAGCCGCTATTCATGAACTTCGACGAGCGAGGGCGATTGTGGGTCATGAACTATCGACAGTATCCCGATCCAGCGGGGCTTAAGATGGTCAGCCGGGATGATTTTTGGCGTTCGGTGTATGACAAACTTCCCAAACCACCGCCGCATCATACTCCGGGAGCTGACCGTATTACGATTCATGAAGACACCAATGGTGATGGCAAATATGACAAGCATAAAACCTTCATCGACGGATTGAGCATTGCGTCTTCTTTTGTCAAAGGACGTGGTGGTGTGTACGTTTTGAATCCTCCTTACTTATTGTTCTACCCAGACGCAGACAATAACGACGTTCCCGATGGGGATCCTGAAGTTCTGCTGCAAGGATTCGGAATGGAAGATACCCACTCGGTTGCCAACTCATTGCGTTGGGGACCGGATGGTTGGTTGTACGCCGGGCAAGGGAGTACGGTTTCGGGAAACATTCGCAAGCCGGGCGACGATAAACACGCGATCCATTCCATGGGTCAGTTGATCTGGAGATATCATCCCGAAAAGAAAGTCTATGAAGTCTTCGCAGAAGGTGGCGGCAACACCTTCGGAGTCGAACTCGATTCTCAGGGACGCATCTTCTCTGGCCATAACGGCGGAGATACTCGCGGTTTTCATTATGTTCAAGGAGGATATTATCGAAAAGGATTCGGCAAGCACGGACCACTTTCCAATCCCTATACTTTCGGCTACTTCGCCCATATGACACATCATAGTGTGGCTCGCTTCACACATAACTTCGTGATTTATGACGGGGTTCCTGGCTGGTCGCAAACACTTCCCGAGAAATATCATGGCAAGTTGTTTGGGGTCGAGCCGATGCAAGGTCAGGTCGTCATGTCCTCGTTTGAACCGGAAGGATCGACTTTTAAAACCGAAGACATCAGCCGCCCGATTCTCTCAGAAGATCGCCGTTTTCGACCGGTCGATATAAAAGTGGGCCCTGATGGTGCGATTTATGTGGCCGATTTTTATGAACCGCAGATCAGTCATCGTGAACACTTTGCGGGTCAAATCGATCGAACAAACGGTCGCGTTGTCCGGTTGAAAGCCAAAGGCTCAACGCCGCTTCCCCCCTTCGATATGAACAAAGTCGACAGTACGGGGTTGGTGAAGACCTTACTCAAGGGGAATCGATGGTTCCGTCAGGCAGCACTTCGTCTGCTTGCCGACCGACAGGATAAAAGTGTCTTACCGCAACTCAAACAACTCATTGCCAGTTTGGGAGAAAAGACTCCCGTCGATTTTGTATGGGCAGTCTATCAATTGGGTGGACTGACCGACGAATACGCTGGAGAGTTACTGATGCACGCCAATCCGTATGTCCGCTTATGGACAGTACGCTTGTTGGCCGATGAAAACAAAGTCTCTCCCCCCATCGCCTATAAACTCGCCGATCTTGCGCGGAGCGAACCAAATGTGGAAGTTCGCAGCCAACTGGCTTGCTCGGCAAAACGCCTTCCCGCCGATCAGGCTTTGCCGATCATCGTAAATCTTCTCGGTCATCAAGAAGACGCCGACGACCTTCATATGCCGCTGTTGTTATGGTGGGCTTTGGAAGACAAATCAGACACGGATGGCAAAGATGTCGTTAACCTGTTTGAAGACAAAATCTTCTGGAAGAATCGCATCGTTGCCGAGGCCATTACCGAGCGATTGATGCGACGCTTTGCGCTCTCGGGAACTCGTCAGGAATTAGTTCTGGCGGCACGCTTACTCGCTCTGGCCCCCGATAAACAATCACAAGGGAAGTTGTTGGCCGGTTTCGAGGAAGCCTTCAAAGGGCGATCTTTGTCTGGTTTGCCTGACGAACTGACCGCGGCACTCACTAAGGCGGGTGGTGGTTCTTTGGCATTACAGATTCGACAAGGTAACGCAGAGGCGATTGCCACCGGACTGCAACAAATTGCCGATGAGAAAACGGCAAAAGCAGATCGTGTGGAATTGGTGAAAACATTTGGTGAAATCGAGCAAGCGAATGCTCTGCCCGTCCTGCTCACTTTATTGGAGTCGGCACAAGAGACCGAACTTCTGGCGGCCACACTTTCTGCGGTACAAAGTTATTCCGACGCAAAAATTGGAACCGCCATTATCAATCGGTATGACGATCTTAATGCCGATGCTCGCGAAGTTGCTCAGGCTGTTCTATCGAGCCGAAAAGCATGGAGCCTGCAATTGTTACAAGCCGTCTCCGAGGGACGCATCGACAAAACGTCGCTACCACTCGATATCGTTCGCAAAATGACGATTCATAATGATCCCCAGTTGTCGCAGTTGATTACTCAACAGTGGCAGGATTTGGAAGGTGCATCGTCTGCCGAGATGCAGCAGCAAATTCAGAAAGTCTCGACACTCATCAAAGGTGATTCGGGCGATCCCTACAAAGGGAAAGTTCTCTTCAAAGGAAGTTGTGGGAAATGCCATCTCTTGTATGGAGAAGGAGGCCGCATCGGTCCCGATCTCACCTCTTACAAACGAGACGACACATTACGAATCCTTCTTAATGTGGTGAACCCATCTGCTGAAGTTCGCGAAGGGTTTGAAACGGTCTCGGTAATCACAGACGATGGTCGTGTTCTGAACGGGTTTCTGGCCGACCAGGATAATCGGGTCGTCGTGATCCGCGGAGCCGACGGGCAATCTGTGACGGTCTCCCGTGATGAGATCGACGAGATGGTGCCTCAGAAGAAATCGCTGATGCCCGAAGGGTTACTCTCGAAAATGAGTGATCAGGAAATTCGCGATTTGTTCGCATATCTCCGTGGCTCTCAACCAATCAATTAAGTCTTGAAGGGCGTTTTTTTTCAGCGTTTTTCAAACTCACATTTCCGAACACTCAACCGCCGTTTCAAGATGTCAAGATTCGGTGAATGGGGGACACACCTTGACCGAATGTTGACCAAATCTTGAACCAAATGTTGCCGAATCTTGATTCCGAATCTTCCATACTCTTGAGCAAGTTGTTAACTCCCTTCGATTTGTGTCGATTGCATTGTCTTGAAGAGATACTGCTTTTTCTTTGGACGCATCTTCTACGTCACGCGAGATCGCCTCCTTTCTCACGTTGCAGCGGTCGTCATTCTTGAACACGCTATCGAGTTGTGATGACGTTCAAATTGCCAAAGATCGAATCGCCGTCAGGCGAACCACGAACGCTAACTCTGGTAGCGCGAGCTTGGCAAGACGAGTTTTGAGAGATCATTTTTGACGCAAAGAGGCATAAGTAACGCAAAGGGAGAAAAAAAGTCGTAGCTGCGTTCGCAAGAACGCAGGGAATGATCTCCACCGCAGAGTTCGCTGAGGACGCGGAGAAGTTACGGTGGGATTGGTTTAGGACGGTATGAGCCCCAGAGATTGAACGTCTTTATTTTCTTGGACTCTGGCTGCGAGAGGATTATTCTATCTCCATCCATTTTGGAAACTTCGCCTCGATATTGACTCCTGTGGAAACATTATGAACCTCGACGATCCAGTTGCCATCTTTACTGCGGAATCGAACACTGAAGCATTATTCCTGCAACAATTATTGGAGAGGGCAGGTATTAAGGCCGTGTGCGTCGAAGACAATACGGATGTCGGACTCTCGATTGGAGGAGACATCCCCGGTCTCCACAATCCACAAGTCTGGATCAGTCGTGCCGATACGGAGTTTGTGTCAAGTCTGCTGGAAAGGTATGAGGAACTGCGAGACTCCAAGCAGGCGTTGAGGTATGCCGACGATGCGGAACAAATTGAAGTCGTGTGCGACGAATGCGATCAGGTCTCCTCGTTTTCTGCATCACTGGCAGGGACCGTCCAGGAATGCATTCGTTGTGCCACGTTTCTGGATGTGGGCGAAGAAGAGGAAGACTCGATGGCAAACGAGTGGGATGTCCCCATCGACGAAGAAGAATAAGACGAGACCACGGACGCGCGGCGCACAGTAAATAGCAAGTGAACCCCTTGTGTTAGGTCGACAGTCCTCTGTCGGCATGAGCCATGGTTTAGGGACAGAGGAATTAAACACACTGTGTTTTCCTGAATTTGTTCGCTCTCGAATCAGCGAAGAATTTGATATAAGATCTATCTAACCCGTTTTGAGCGTTATTTTGTTGCCCAAGTTGAAATGAGAGAAATGGCAAGTACAGGTAGGGAGAACATCACTCACATTGAATCAATCCGAAGGCTCTTTCAGGCCTTTCGAGATGGAAATGATTCTGCGTTTCATAAGCTCGCCCAATCGATCATTACTGATCAACTTGCAGCAAATCACCACAGTGTTGCCAAAGCGATGCAAGCTGCATTGGGTAAACCTAATAAAGACTCCGCGAAAACGTCTGGAAAAATTCTTGGCACTCTCCGCAAGAAAGAACATCATCAATTCCTCACGATTTATCATGAGCCGTGTAGCACGGAGCACTTGCTATTAGAGGACAGCGTTCGAAGCAGAGTAGATCGCTTTATCGATGAACGCAACAACGCCAATAAACTTGCCAGTTACGGTTTAGCTCCCAAATCTAAATTACTTTTCTGGGGGCCACCCGGTTGTGGGAAAACCTTAACCGCTCATTATTTGGCCAATCAGTTTAATCTCAAAGTGGGAGTTGTTCGGCTCAGTTCTCTAATTTCCAGCTATCTGGGTGATACAGCAGCGCATATTCAACAGGTTTTCGAAGAGGCCCAAAACGAGCCGATGGTTCTTCTGTTCGATGAAATCGACTCCATAGCCAAAACTCGGGATGACTCAAGGGATGTTGGAGAGTTAAAACGTGTCGTGAATAGCCTGCTTCAGTCGATTGATACATTCGTCGCGAAAGAAAGTATTCTTATCGGTGCAAGTAATCATCAGTACTTACTGGATCCTGCGATCTGGCGAAGATTTGACGATGTGCTGCTTTTTCCCAAGCCTTCATCGAAAACGAGAAAAGAATATTTGAGAAAGCAGATGAACGGGGTGGCTTACAAAGGCTCAATTGAAGGCCCGGTATATAAATGTTCATGATTGTCATTTGCGCAGATTGAACATATTATCATTGAGTCTCTCAAATCAATGATATTGGGTGACCAGGAAGAACTCACCAGTCACCAAGTTTCCATCGAAATCAAATACATGCGGGGCATGATGGAAGCGATGCATCAACAACGGCCCGAATCTGATGAAGAATGATTATCCACCTCGTCAATTTGCTGAGCCTGTGAAGGCGGCCTACGCTGGGGATAAGCCGCAATTCTTTCCATTATGAGAGGAAATTATTGCGAGACGCACGGAAATTGCAGCATACCTCGGAATCAGAATTCAATCTCTCAATTCAGAACTCAGCAAACTCTCCGAATCGCAACGCAAGGCACTATTCTTCAAGATCAAACACTCGGGTCCGGTCAGTCTTGGTGGAACAGGCCTTAAACCGGTCGTTTCTCTTTCCGATTCTGAGACGTTGGCGATCCCAAGAACCGATGATTTCACATTTGACCGTCTCTCGGGAAAAGTGGATGCTTTTGGAACAGCACCACTGGAGAAAGGTCGTCCGAAAGAGCAGGAAATAGCGAATCTGGAAGATCTTTTTCTGGATGAACCCGAGGACCGTCTCGCTGAAGAGCTGGAGTCTGATTACGAGAATCTGATTCAAAAGGACTTTCTAATAATAGAGGTGGAAATTCTTGTCCCACTGGTCCAAGAAAAAAATAAGATCAAAGATGCCATTGGACTTCATTTGAAAAATTTGAAGCAGAGATTGATTTTTGACAATGGTGCTTTATTAGATCACGACATCCAGCATAATTTTTGTAGAGCCGTCATCAGATGTAGCGGTAAATTCTTTCAAGAGCTTGTCGAAGACGACAAATGGCAAACTGTCATCTTTCGGTTTGAACCACGACCGGAGTTCGAGTCATTTCATGAGACTTGGAAAGAATTTCAATTTGCGAAGTTAAATCCGATCGAATCACCAGCAGATGATGCCCCCATTGTCTGTGTGGTCGATTCGGGAGTCTCTGCGGGCAATCCATTTTTGAAACCGGTTAAGAAAACGGAATTACTGAAATCTTATCTGGAGAACGAGCCAGAAAATCCCGCTGATGGTAATGGGCACGGTTCAGGTGTCGCTTCCCTTGTCTCGTACTACGCACTCTCGCTAGCTGCCGACACCGACAACCAGCCAAAGGTATGGATCGCAAGTGCGCGGATTTTGGATTCCGAAAATCAGTTTGTAGAGGAACAACTTTTCTCGAATGTACTCAAAGATGTTGGTCTACCGCAAGTTTGCGCCACTTGGAGTCAGAATATTCAACCTCTCGGCGAATAATATCGCCAGAAACTGGAGCTCCGAAAACAAAATCTCGTTTCCCAGACAATCATGGGTGGCTCGCACAATCGATCAATTGAGCAGAGAGCATGATGTTGTTTTTGTTGTCTCTGCTGGAAATCTTCCAAAAGAATATATCCGGGATTTTCTCAACAATGAAAACTCTTATCCCGATTATTTACTTGCGGCTGATTCGAAAATCTCCGATCCGTGGCAAGCGGCGCTCGCTGTAAGTGTCGGTTCTGTCACACCGTCTGAGCGAATGAAAGTTGTTGGATCCACGGATATGAAAATTGCTGATGCCTCAGAACCATCTCCGTTCACAAGGTCTGGGCCTGGAATCTCAAAAGAACATAAACCTGACGTTGTCGAAGTTGGTGGAAATCTCGTCAGCGATTCCGAGACCAATTATGTACGCGCGAATCTGGGGACCGACGTTGTTATGGCAAGCAAAAATCTCTCGCCAGCCATTCAGTACAATTGGGTAACGAGTTTTTCCGCCGCTCGCGTGTCTCACAAGCTCGCTTTAATCCTTTCGGATCTGGAAGAACTCATCGATGACCATATCTCTGGTCCTCTCATGAAGGCTTTTTTGATCAATTCTGCGCAACATCCTTCTCACCCAACCGAAGCTGTCGATCAACTGCAATCGATTGAGAACAAATGCTGGTTGAATGTTTTCGGGCATGGTATGCCTGACCATCTGAAAGCAAAAATTTGCGATGATTATTCGATTATTCTCTACAATCAGGGCACAATAAGTCACAGTGAGATTCTTTTTTTTGATGTACCTGTTCCCTCAGAACTTGTTAAATCTGATGACAAGGTACGTCTGAGTATAACGGTCGTTTCTGATCCTGAAGTTCAAAAGTGGGGTCTAGGAAATTATCACAGCCCCGCCCTCAAATGGCGACTCTTTTGTGGTGATGTCAATAAACCAGAAATTATTGAATCTATGTCCAAGCTGGACGATTCAGACTCTGAAGGTGAATACCCCGATACTGATCGCCCAACAGACTTAAGCAAGAAATTCCAGTATAAAGAACGACGTCGATCTCGTGGGACGATCCAGCATGACTGGATGGAATGGACACACGAAGAAGGGTTCAGCGATAGTCATTATACACTGGCCGTTTCAGCGACCAAAAACGGTTGGGAAAAAAAATAATTGCCCCAACCAAATTTGCAGTTGTCGTAAGACTTGAAGATCTCGGTAGCGAAGTGGAAATCTACAGCAAAGTGGTAAACGAAATTGAGAATATCATTGAGCAACAAGTAGAAACCCGTGTAAAAACCTAATCTCACTCCTTCGGCTTCGTTGGTCCGACGGTGGGATCAGACAGTAACCTGGCTTTGCTGGTGCCGTTGTTGTAGAGGTCGTACTTGGCGTCGGCGTAGACTTTGAAGAATGCGTCGAGACCTTCTTTCAGAGCTTGCTGCAATTCTGCTTGCTTTGGCTGGCCGTAGAGATTGATCTTCTCGTCGGGATCGTTGGTCAGGTCGTACAATTCGTGCGGCCCGTCGGGATGTCGATGGATGTATTTGGCCGTCTTTGTCCGTACACACCGACAGTTTTCCATCTCGTAGAAAACGACATCCTGCCAGGGGATGTCCTTCCCTTTGAAGGCTTCGGAAAAATCGCGACCGGGTGAATTGGCGTTGAGATTCTTTTTGTCATCCAGATCAAGATAACTCAACAGCGTCGGCATCAAATCGTAATTGCTGACCAGAATGTCGGACGTTTGCCCGGGACGAATGTGGTTCGTATGTCGAAACATCAGAGGAACTTTCATCATGCCGTCAAAGGCAGTGAGTGGTCGGGTATGGTCACCCATTCCCCACAAACCATTCTGACCGCCCATCCATCCCTGATCGGCACAGAAGATGATCAACGTGTTATCATCCAAGCCGAGATCGAGCAGGGTGTCCATCACGTCGCCGACACCATCATCGACCCCCGACAATTCTGCCGCGAACCGGCGAATGGAAACAATGTTGTTCAAATACTCTTTATTGTTGAACTGCCACGGATGCATTTGGGCACGCGGGAAAGAGGGAAACAAATTCTCGGCGTAATTGTTGTAATGTCGGTTACGCGGTGGATTGAGCAGCAGCTTTCCCAATCCATACGGGCCGTTGTAAGAGAGAAACAGAAAGAACGGCTTCTCTTGATTTTGAGTGATGAACTTTTTCGCGTGATCGGTCCACAGATCGGTCAGATAGCGGGGTTCTTTGTGGAGTTCTCCTCCTTCGATGACTTCCGCATCATAAAATTCGCTCGTGCCGCCATGAGGCATGGTGATCCAGTAATCGTCGAATCCTTCTTGGGGTGTCATGTTAGCACCGAGATGCCATTTGCCGACGAGTCCGCAAGCGTAGCCGTTCTCTTTGAAGACTTTCGGGAGGCTTCGAAACTCATCGATGGTGCAATAAGTATCGTCTCCCATCTGAGCTTCGTTGCGACGCAGAAAACAATGGACGCCGTGCTGAGAGGGAATCAAACCGGTCAGATACGTGGCCCGTGTGGGCGAGCAAACCGCGTTACTGCTGAAAGCATTCTTGAAACGAATGCCTTCATAGGCAATGCGATCAATGTTAGGGGTCTCGATATCGGGGTTGCCGTAACAACCGAGCGTCCAGGCACCATGATTGTCGGTCATGATGAGAATCACGTTGGTCGGTCGGTCATCCCCGGCTTCAAACGGGGGAGGAGTTTCTGCGTCTTGAGCCAAGAGCCAAACGGGACACAGAATCAGAAACATCGCAGACAAATATTGCATGATGAACCTCGGTCGCAATCAAAGGTGACGAACCTCTTCAGTATAACGAGAGAGATTTTGCGATGGGCGAGTGATTCTGGCGAATTCGATTTTTGAATTGGGATTGGGGATTTTGGAGACTTGAGCGTGTGGCGCAAGCTGAAAGGCATAGCCGTTGGGCGCAAGCACAACGGATGCGTTCAATTTACATTCCGCGTGACAACAGGTTCGAACCCATCCCGCAAGCTCGCGCTTGTGGGCTATGACTTAATAGAGATCGTCGGCACCAATGCCCCCGCGGCTTGCGCCGCAGGGCTATCAGAAATTCAAATATCTACTCTTCGGTTGGGCGGTCGCGATTGGCCCAGTGACCACTCGCGTCTTCGCCGGCGACCCAGACGCCTTTCTGATTCCAGTCGAGACCCGCCCGAACATCGGCTGCCGCAAATCGAAGCGTCAATGCACATCGACGGCGTTCCGATTCGTTCGCGTTCGAGCCGTGCAACAACAGGTCGGAGTGGATCGAAATCTGACCCGCTTTGAGCGGATTGTCGACCGCGTCGCCGTATTGCTCCACGTTTTCGATGGTTTGATTCAGGACATTGTCTTCGTGCGAGCCGCTGGGGCGATACGTCATATGTCCGAACTTATGCGAGCCGGAGATGAATCGCATGTTGGCGTTTTCAGGGTCGGCGTCATCAATGGCTAACCAAACCGTCACCGCTTTGGAGGGAGATAAAGGCCAATAGCTGGCATCCTGATGCCAGGCGACTTGCTTGCCATCATGGGGCATCTTGCAAAAGAAGTGAGAACCCCAACCGATGATGTTGGCTCCCAGGATGTCTTTGACACTCGCCACGATCTTGGGGTGATGCAACAAATCCCAGACTCGACCATGGCGTAGATGAGCCGAGCTGATCGAATAGCTGTCACCACCCTCGGCAATGTATTTCTCTAACAGGTTGTCGAAGTAGCCACGTAAATCGATGACTTCTTCGTCTGAAAAGATCTCAACGGGTCGCACATAGCCGTTGTTATTGAACGTCGCGATTTGTTCGGCTGTGAGGACTTCGGGAGTCTCATTGGTGGTGGGATAGAAAGAGAGATCCCGTTCCATGGCATTCAACTCGTCTTGGTCGGGAATCATTTTGAAGGAGGCAGGTTTGTCGTTCATGGTCGTCAATCGGTTGATACGAGGTAGGGAAAACTTACTTTTCTCGCTCCCAAGGAGGACCTTGGGAAGCAGTCAATACTTATTTTTCAGCAACGGCTTTAGGTTTTTCAAACGGGATCAGCTTCGCGTCGGGAGATGGCTTGCGTTGCAACAGTTCGCTGAGTTGAAATTGCTGGTACTTTTGGTCGGCTGCCGGCTGGCCATCGGCTGTCGCATTGGCGACCCAGAATCGCGTCGATTTCGGTTCAAACAAAACATTGTGCAAGTTCGATTTCATCGCCACCCCTCGATCCATCAGTCGAAGCGCCTCCTCGGGACCAATGTTTCCATGTTTGGCTTCGACACGGCGTACGAGTTCTTCGTAGCGACCATCCGCAGAGAGCAGGGCACAATCTTTAACGGGAAGGGGCAAGAGATCGTGTTTTTCGCCCGGACGAATCACGCGGAATTTGTCCCAAGAGGCTTCCATGCCGACCGCCGTGTTGTCCTTGGCGTCTGCAATCACGTAATAATATTCACAGGTGCGGGGGTTATCTCGGAAGACGCTGATCGCCTCTTCGAGCGTGTTTCCCTTTTCGAGCGCTTCGCGGACGAGAAACGCCATCGGAATTCCTTCCCAATGACCGAGGCCTCGACCACCCATTTCACCAATGGAAACATGCTTGGCGTTCATTCCCGTGACGCTACCAATGAATCCCGCATAGCTGACGTTTACAAACGGGATTCCATCTTTCGGTTCGGCCACAATGATGACGGCATGCTCTTGGAGTTTCCAACCGATGGCATAATCGAGAACGCGACCGTGATAAAGCGTTCCATCTTTGGTGGCCGAATCCATAATGGCAAAGCCGCTGCAATGAAACATCTCGGGGATAAAATTACCGACTCGGGCATCATGCCTGTCGAGACCCGAACCGTCTGCCAAGCCGTCCAGTTCCTCGAAGAATTTTTTCGGGACATGTGGTTCTTGAATCCGCAAGATCGTGCCGATCAACTGTTTGGGTGTGACCTTGATCGGTCCAAAATCGATCAGCTTGATGCCACCTTTTTCCTGAACCAGATAGTTCATGTTTTCGCGAACATCTTTTTTCAGCAAAGCTCCGTGCTGATATCCCATCTCGTAGGGAGTCCCTTTGAGATGCAAAACCGGGTACCCGTCGATCATTTCCAGCCAACCTTGACCGCAACGAGCCACCGTTTGCGCAGAGGTCGCGCTGATCGAAATCAGCAAAACCGCGCACAAGACAAAGCTTATCGAAATATATCGGAGACAGGAGCGATTCATATCGGCCTCATTATTGTGATACAGATTTTTTGATTGGAATATGACTGATGCCGTGCGTTTTGGTTTTTCGACGGTAGACTTTATCGGAAGACGTCACATATAAGTAGCTGAGATCAGGGCCTCCAAAAGTGGCGTTTGACATATATTTTTCTTGCGGCTTGAGAATCACTCCCCCCATACGCCCGGTGGGATCGAACATCTGCAAACCGGCTCGCGTGGAGACATACACACGGCCATCCGCATCAACCGTCATCCCATCGGCTCCGGAGATATCAAAAGAGGTATCCAGACGGAGAGGTTGATAGTATTTGT